>JAEOTK010000377.1 GCA_016839875.1 Candidatus Heimdallarchaeota archaeon | reverse complement strand
GTCTGAATGGTCAGGGTCATGAATCAGTAAAGCATTCTCGTCAGAAAATACTGTTTGGGCCTCTTCAAAACTAACGCCATGTTTCTTCTTGTTTGAGGTATTTTTCCTTTTATCCCAATTAAACAATATTGCTGACATAATTACATTGTAATTATAACTGACTTTTTTGTCAAGAATTGGTATAGAAGAATTAGGTTTGAATCTTCAGCATTTTGTGAATAAGTAAAGTGCTCATATATCGGTATTTGACTCTCTCATTCAAATGAAAATCAACGTAGGGAACAGATTTTCAAGTGTTTAATACCATAGGAAAGGTTGCATCCTGCGTAGACTATAAGTCGCGTTGAGTACAGGAAGATATTTATCTCATTGATTTTTTGGCTCAAAGGCATCACAGATAAATTCAGAAGAACCTTGCTGATCTGCACGAGTTAAAATACAGGGGATTTCTTCTGATGAATCATCATCTTTCCGACATAAAATACAAAGACCGGGCTTAGGTACGAGTTCTGGATTAATTGGTGTTCCGTTATCTTGAAAGAAGCCGTGTAGTGATTCATTGTTTTCCATAATTATTCTTGTCTTTCTTCAAAAAATAGGATTCTTTCACAAGACTTCCAACCGTATTCAACACAATTATATCATGGTCGGAAGATGTTGCCTACAGGAAGGAGTTAACCGATAACCTTTCTTCTTGAGAATCGCGCCCATACAATCAGGTATAATATCGATGATTCTAATAAAGGACTGGGAAGGAAGGTGGTTGTTTAAATGGATCCTTTATCTGAAAGATTCGTTGAGAAAACTTGGCAGAAAGTTGCCGAGTCTACTCCAGACATAGCAAATAAAGAGATGCTTGCCATGGGCAAAAACCAGCCAGATCTTTTAGCTTTTCTGATGGCATATATGGATAATCTTCAACAGGACGTGAAGGAACTTGCTATCTATATCTCCTTTGTTGTTTATAAGATGTTTCTTGACTCATGTGGTAAGATCCCGAGAATCTCATCCAAGGAGATTATGGACATGTATGACGAAAATACACGTCTTATAGAAAGCCTTGAAGGAGCCCATGAAGAATTCATCGATAGAATTGCGAGAGTCCAAGTTTCTAAGCAGCCATATGTGATGAAATATGTTCTTGAAGCTCTCATGGAAGACGCTGTGGAGGACGGTATTGATCTGACCGAGGAAGATATTGGTTCGCTTTTCATACTTTTTAAGACCGAGATAGAAGTTCTTGATAAGAGAACGTAAGGGAACATCGTAAACGATTCTTCCTGAAATCTACCCCTTTATCCTATGTTATAATTATGCAGATTTAAACTGTTGGGGGAAAGGTGCCTTTACCATTATTTACAAAAAATCTTGCAGATCAGAAGATAAAAAAATATTGTGATAACCGAGTCCCTCCCCATGTGCGGAACGAAGTAAGATTAACACATAAATTCAGAGGGAATAGTGTCACTATTTATGAAGAAAGAGTGCCATGGAGAAAAGACATGAAAGAATGGACTTCTCATTCAATTGCACAGATTCGATATGACGAAAAGATTGGCAAATGGTCATTATACTGTGCTGACAGAAATAGAAAGTGGCATAAATATTATGGCTTAGAGCCTACACAGGATCTTGACGTAATATTAAATGAGATAGATAAGGACCCTACTGGAATTTTCTGGGGTTAACTACTTCCTGAAGTCAACGCGGTTTGGGATCTTCGCAGGATGCAACCTTTCTAATGGTATTCAGTATTTCAAAATCTGCCCACGATGTTGATTTTCTTCTCAACGAGAGAGTTAAATACCCATATGAGGAAGATTCACGATATAAACATAAATCTTCATTTTTTAAGACTGAAAAGGGGAAGATGGCGTAGAAAGTATCTTCCTGTAATATTGATTATTATTTTCATCTTCAAAATGCAAGATTATATAAATGGAAATCAACGAAATAAAGTCCCCTTGCTTTTTACTGCCGCAAAAATTGACAAATAGAGTGTTTTCCTTGATAGTAGAATTATAAAGGGTAGACTAACTGGTTGATGCTTAAATAGCCAGCTTATACCTCATCTATACTGAATATGTTTATGAGAGCATTTCCTTTTTCTTAAGGAGGCAAACATGAAGGAAGAAAGAATTGGAATTGTAAACCATTATTTCAGCAAGATAGGAGTAGCATCTGTAGACCTTGAAGGTGAACTGGCGGTGGGAGACATCATTCACATTAAAGGACATACTACAGACTTTGCACAAAAGATAGAATCTATCCAGATTGAAAATAAGAATGTAGAGCACGCAAAAAAAGGTGACGATGTTGCTATCAAAGTAAAGGAAACTGCAAGGAAGCATGATATAGTCTATAAAGTGGTGGAAGCTTGGTTTGATGATTATCTTATAAATACAAAACTGTAATAGGTTTATTTTAAGGAGATAGCTTTGAGAGAATGGGATATTTTTGATGTTTTTTGAATAATTTAAATATATGGGGATAAGATGGAAGATAGTTACATAATAAAGGAACTTGTCGATAAACTTGATAAGCTGTTGCAACGAATTGAAGAATTAGAAAAATCAGCGATTAAGTTCAAGCAGAAAGAAGATACCCTAACTATTTCAGAAACTCGTTACCGAAGGCTCTTTGAAACAGCGAAAGATGGAATATTGATACTCGATGCAGATACGGGAGAAATTGCCGATGTTAACCCCTTTTTAGTAGAGATGCTAGGCTATCCTAAAGAGGAGTTCATAGGTAAGCAACTCTGGGAAATCGGACCATTCAAAGATATTGAAGAATCTAAAGCTGCTTTCACGGAATTGCAAAGAAAAGAATATATACGTTACGAACATTTGCCTCTTGAAACAAAAGATGGTCATAGAATTGATGTAGAGTTTGTTAGTAATGTTTATTCTGTTGACCATAAAAAGGTTATCCAGTGCAATATTCGTAACATCACTGCTCGAAGGAAAGCAGAAGAAGAAATCAAGCAGAGAATGAAAGAACTTGAAGATTTTTATGAGATGACTATTCACAGAGAGTTGAAGATGGTAGAACTGAAAAATGAGATAGTAAACTTAAAGGAAGAATTAAAAAAAAATAAAAAATCATAGAACTCCAAAAGCATAATATCATTGTACTTACTCACTTTAAATCCCAATTCGTTTTAACTCAGCCACACACTCAATGCAACATATGTGAACTAAAGTAAATGATATAAACATAAATCTTCAATATTTGGGGCTAAAACAGCAAGAATGGCCTAAAATGTTTCTTCCTGTTTTCATTTACTTTACTTATTCCTAAAATACTGTAGAATTGAACCATATATCGTTAAAGAAAGAATAATATCAAGGACATTGGATATCTATACATTAGCAATCATTTTAGCGTTAGGATTAATTGGAGTTTTAATATTCTATTTATTCATAGAAAGGAAAATGCAGCG
>JAEOTK010000376.1 GCA_016839875.1 Candidatus Heimdallarchaeota archaeon | reverse complement strand
AATAATTCCCTCAGCAATGAGAACTAAACGCTTGATGTTTTTTTGTTCTATTTCTTCAATTAGCTTTTCCAATTTCTTGAAGTACTCTGTGGCTAACTCGATTTTATCGTATTTTGAAGCAAGAATTATATAGTCATAGAAAGATCCAGCAGTCCATACTTTGTTACCTAGTACTTCAAGGACTTCTATTGCTTTGTCTAAATATTCTATAGATTTCTCAAAGATTCCCTTTCCATCATATATTTTGCTTAGCAGCATCAGATCCTCAGCAATCCTCCTATTGTTTCCTACTCTCTGATGTACATCAAGAGCCTGTTCAGTGAGTTTTAATGCTTTATCTAATTCTCCTTTATGAAGATGTATTCCAGCCATTCTTTGTAATGTAACATATACAAACTCTCCATAGTGCACTTCTCCGCTCTCTGTAAGAATATCATACAATCTCTCCCAGCATTTTAATGATTCATCTACTTCTCCTAATGCATTGTAATAAAACGCTATATGATTCAACCATCCTGGTTCATCAGTCCTTTTACCATTCTCTGTAATAATATTATGAGCTTTCCAAGAATATTCTAATGCTTCTTTAAACTCCCCTATGTTACCATAATATACTCCCAAATAAGCATAAGAGGATGACAGAAATTTCTCATTTCCCAGTTTTTCCCTTATTGTTAATGATTCCTTAGTGTGCTTTAAAAACGAATCATTATCACCCAAAAGACTGTAGCTCCACCCTATACGCTGAAGTTGATATGCAATGAGAAATTCATTTTCTAATTCTTCTGCAATTTTCAAGAAATTCTTGTTAACTTCAAGAGACTTTTCAATATTCCCTATCTGACTATATGCCCAGTTTAAGTTAAATAAAGCACTCATCATTAAAGATTTATCATCAAATTCCTTAGCAATTGAATAGGATTCCTCAAGAAGATCTATTGTTTTTTGAACATCCCAAGTAACATCCTTCTTAGTAACAGCTTCATAATAACCTTGGAAAGCATTCGTATAAGGAACAAGAGCTTTCTTTTCTCCTAAATTGTAAGATTTGTCAGCTTCTAACTTCTTATAGAATGCTTGAAATTTGCGAACTTCATCTAAATGTTCTTCATATCGACCTATATTCCATAGATATCCTACTTTCCAAATTAAGGTTTCAAAAATCAGTAGTTTATCTCCTTCTTCTTCTGCTTGGATAAAGGCTTTCTCTATAGAGTTATAAGTTTCGATCAAATTCTCTTTATCATATCCAAATAAAACAGAGGTCCAATGACTTACCCAACATTTCTGAATGGCAGCTTGAATTTTCTCAACTGAAGTATAAGATTCACTTTTAAGAACATCGTCGATTTTCTTAGCAGCTTCGACATATTTCCCTTTAAACTTCAGCTTCTCTATTTCCTTGATTATCTCTGATTTTTCAATGGACACTTGCATCTACCAGGATTAAGTAACAATTATTCTATATTGTAATCAAATAAAACTTTTTGCTAAAAATGTAAGTGGGAATTCTTTACTTGTTTTTATCTCCTCTTAAGTAAGGAATTACCCAGAATAGAACAATAATGAAACCAAATAAGAACGATATACTTGTTTTTGAAGGTTCTTTTAAATAGATGATGATAGTATCTTCGATTTCTGTGTGTCCATCCTCGTCATCATAAGTAATAACATCTATAGTAACTGTTTCTTCTGAAACTGTGACATTACAATAATGGAATTTAGATATAAATTTATCAGCCAAAAAAGCATGCCCTGTATACCCTGTATAAGCTAAAGGAGCACCTGCACCTCCTGTAACTACATGTTGGATTCCTTTTCTTTTTGTATTGTAGTAATAGTGATCATGTCCAGAAAATGTTAGATTAACACCATATTCAGCAAAGATTGGCTCAAGAATACTTCTTACAACTTTGGCTTGCAAATATCTTGTCTCACTTCTCACAGAGTAACATGGTCGATGAAAGGTTGCAATTGTGAATTTCATATTATTGTTCGTTAAGTCATCTATTATCCAGTCTTTCTGTTCTTCTGTGACCTCATATTCATAACCTCCTTCATGTACCCAATATTCATCGGTATTAATAAAAATGAAATGAATTCCTTTATGATCAAAGCTGTAATAACGTTCATTTCCAGGCATTTCGACATTAGCCATATAAGTTGAAAAATTCAACTCCGGGATACCATATGAACCATTAGGGAAAGGATAAGTATATGTTTCATGGTTACCAACGGTATAATAGAAAGTAACATTATTCTCAACTAGAAGTTCTATATCCTCATAGTAAAGGTCCCAATCTCTCTGTTCTCCACCATTATTAGTCATATCTCCTGTATGAAGAATAAACTCGAGATCAGGATTGCTGTAAAAAACATCCTCCAAAATAATCTTTCTATAGATATTGGTTTCATTTGGTGACCAGTTTCGAGTATCTCCTAAAGCAATGAATTGCCAAGTTTCAGACGAATTAGCAGTGTCAGAAATAACATATTGGATTTGATATTTCATGAATATAGAAGATATAAGAAATAAACTTATAATTGAAAGAGAAATTAGTCTTTTTTTCATTTCAAAATTTCCTTTTTTTCCTAAGCTAGTAATTAATTCTCACATATAAGGATTCTTGGGAGAGATTATATTAGAACAAAACGCATGTTTTCAGCGAAATTTGGGAGGATTCTTTTATCATTTTCTTCATATCTGCAATGATAGCAATTTCTTTGAAGATTCTACTTTTTCAATTTTGAACTCAAAAGCTTCTTTTTGTTTCAGCTCTTTGAAACCATTTTCTACTCTAACTACTTCCATTCTTTTTGCTATGGTTGGTGAGGTTTTTTCAATTTCTTCGAGTTCAATCTTCTGTTTAATCAGCTGTTCTTTGGAATTAGTAATTTTCAAAGCTAGTCTGTTAAATCCCTTTCTTTCTGCCATATCTAGTGCCTGAGATAGTAATTCTCTGGCTTTGTCTACATCTAAATTAAGTAATGATAATTGCGATTTGAACCATAAACATTCAATAATTATGAGTGGAAAATTGTTTTTAGTTCCAATTTCTATTAAATTACTAATAGTTTTCTGCAATTTCTTGAGATATCTTTCGTTTGAGGATTCTTTAAGTTCATTTAATAGAAGCTCAGATAATTTAAGTAGAATTTCTATTGCAAGATATGGATTTATGTCTTCTTGAAGCAGCTGATCAAACAGAACTTCAGCTCTATCTCTATCTCGAGATTCACTGCTATACATAAGTATAATTCCTTCAGCAATAAGTACTAAACGTTTGATATTCTTATGCTCTATCTGTTCAACTATTTCCTCAAGCTCTTTGTAATATTTTTCAGCTAAATCCATTTTTTCATACTTCGAACAAAGCAATATTAGTGCATATAAATCGTCAGCACAGAAATTTCTGTTACCAAGCTCCAAGTTATTCTTTAAAGCTAGCTCAAGATACTCAAGTGCTTTGTTAAAAACTCCCTTTTTCTCATAAATTTTACTTATTGCTTTTTGAGACATTGCTATTCTCAATTTTTCTCCTACTCTGGAAAAGAAATCAAGAGCTTGCTCATATAATTCCAAAGCTTTTTCCAATTCTCCCTTATTTGACAAAATATTAGCAATATTTGTATTAGTTAGTTGAGATGCTAAGATATAGTTATTCTCTTTCTGATATTTAAGTAATTTTTCAAGAAGCTCCAATGCTTTATCTGTTTCTCCTAGCAAGTTGTATGAAACTGCCAGATTGTTTAAGTATCCTTCTTCATCTTTCCTTTTTCCGTTTTCAGTTATAATATCATGAGCTTTTTGTGTGTATTCTAAACATTCCTTCCATTCCCCAATCATTCCATGATAAACACCTATATGAGCGTAAGCAAAAGATATAAATCTGTCATTTTTTGTTCTTTCTCTTGCTTCTAGAGATTGTTTCACATACTTCAAATAGATCTCATACTCTCCTCTATCTAAATAAGACCATGCAACTTCACCTAAGATAAAACCATTCCAGTAATCATTTTCTAGTTCTTTGGCTGTTTCTAATGACATTTCCAAATAGTCTATTGCTTTATCGATCTTACCAGTATTTTTGCAAATCTGACCAATTACTCCAGATATCCAAGATATTAAGTATGCATTTTCTGTATTTCTTGCTCTTTCAAGCCCTTTTTCGAGGATTTCTATAGATTTCTCATTATCCCAGGTATAATTTTCTATTATCATCACTTTAGCAAAACCAACTATTGATTGTATTACCGAAAGTTTAGCAAATTTCTCATCTATACCTGAATATTGTTCTTCTTCTAATAGCAAATAAACATCTTCTAGGTTGTTT
>JAEOTK010000375.1 GCA_016839875.1 Candidatus Heimdallarchaeota archaeon | reverse complement strand
GTTTTGTAAACTTTTACTATTTCCACATCGAAGATTAATAATATCTTATATATTTTATTAAATTGGTAACACATAAATCTAATAGCGTTTCTGAAAAACTATAAATTTGATACTTGTCAAATTATTTGAAAAGATTAATACCGAACTAACTCATGTATTTTCTAGTTAAAACCTGATTTATTAAGTGTTAAACAAACACATAAGAAAAAACTGTTCGGTTTTTCCCGAACGTTTTCTGACAGTTTATAAATATTAGATGACATACTTCTACTCAAAATGGAATCGATGTGATAATATGAAAGATAAAAAATTGAAACTGGCTGGAATCGTACTGACTGGAATAATAGTAATTGGTACCTTTGTTTATGCGATTACCGTTCAACCCACAGTATATGGTAATATGGATTTTCCATATTATGATCTACAAAATTTCGGTTCTTATGGAGAACTTACTGAGTTTCTAGAAAATAGTTCTTACCAATATTCCAGCTACAATTGGAGAACTCTAGGCAGCGATTCTATGGATAAATCGTTTGAAAATATGGCAGTACCTGGAGCGATGGATGAAGAATATTCTGGAGAATCCGGAGGAACAACCGTTGATTATTCCCAAACCAATGTTCAAGTTGCAGGTGTAGACGAACCAGATGTAGTGAAAACAGATGGAACATATCTATACATTATATCAAATGGCAAGATTATCATTGTAAAGGCATATCCTACAGAAGATGCAAATATTGAATGTGAAATAACATTTAATGATTCTATATATGTTCAGAATGTTTTCATAAGCAACCTACGACTTGTTGTTTTTGCCGAAACTTACAATTATCCTATCTATAAAGATGAAGCAATTAATGAAAAGTCTTCTTCTATCTGGCATAGTTCTCCAGATACGTACATTAAAATCTTTGACCTGGAAGACATTACAAATCCAGTTCTTATAAAAGACATTGTAGTAGATGGCAGTTATTCTGGTGCAAGGATGATAGAAGATTTTGTTTATGTTATTACAACACAGCATTCTTATAATTATGATAATCCTGAAGGGGATCAGATTATTGTTCCACGAATAATGGTTGATGATGAGATAAAAGAAGTACCACTCTCTGATATATACTATGTTGATATACCTGAGAAAAGTAGCACTCTAACAAATATTATTTCTGTGAATATTCATGATGATGAAGATAATGTACATGCAGAGGTATTCTTACTTGGTAATAGTCATACATTGTATGTTTCAAAAAGTAACATATATATTGTATATTCAACAGGCTATTACGACTATATGATGCTTGAAGAACTCATTGATGAGCTGATAATGCCAACGCTTCCTGAATCAATTAAAGAAGAATTTGAACTTGTAGATACGCTAAGTCTTGAAGATTATCAAAAGAAAACCGTGACTGAATGGATACTTCAAAACTATGTAAATTCTATGGATGAGAACCAGAAACAAGCAATAGCAAGAACAATCGTAAGACAAACAGAGAGAACAATCATACATAGAATAAGCATTGCCGATGGTGAGATAGAATATAAGGCACAGAGCAGCATACCTGGATTTGTTCAAAATCAGTTTTCCCTAAGTGAATATGATGGATACCTAAGAGTTTCAACAACTGTAGAAGGATGGATGGTAAGAAATTATCTTTCTAATATTGAATCACAAAATAACGTTTATGTTTTGGATATGGATTTAGAAATTGTAGGCAGTTTGGAGGATCTAGCATCTGGAGAGCAAATCTACGCTACTAGATTTATTGGGGATAAATGTTATCTTGTGACTTTCAAACAGATAGATCCATTCTTTGTCATAGATTTAAGTGAACCTACCAACCCAGAAGTATTGGGTGAATTGAAAATTCCAGGATATTCCACTTATTTACATCCTTATGATGAAACACATATCATAGGAATTGGAAGAGATGATGAAAAGGTGAAGATATCTCTCTTTGATGTTAGTGATTTAGAAAATCCAATAGAGCTTTCAAAATACGAGATTGAAAACGATGAAGAAGACTGGTATTGGGCACAATCCTCTGCACTTTATGAACATAAGGCATTTCTCTTTGACAAAGAAAAAAATCTCCTGGTGATTCCTGTTGGAGATTATTCTAAGGAGTCAGCTTACGTGTTTGGAATATCAGTTGAAGATAACATAGAGTTAAAAAACATAATAACACATGATCTTGAGGTTGAACCAGAAGAAGAAAATGATAAAGGGGATTATTACTACTATACGGGCAACTATGGTAATTCCATAAAAAGAACTCTTTACATTGAGAATGTGCTGTACACTATTTCAGATAACATGGTGAAGATGAATGATCTTGAAACACTTGAAGAAATTAGCAGCATAATACTTGTGTAAATAATTGTGCAATGTAGCTTTGAAAGAGAGGCATCTGTAGTTTATCCTTCCTTTTCCTCTCTTTCAATTTTTTTTTTATTTTTTTAAAAATATTTTTTGATTGTAGAATGTCGATACCGTTTTATATGGATGAAAGATACTGCTCTAAAAAGTACTTACCAATAGGAGGCTAAAAGTATGTCAATTAAACCTACTGAAGTTCACAAAACGTTATCCAAACACATGTTAGCAGATGGTTTTGATCTTGTTTTGGATTTGGAGAAAAGTAAGGGATGTAGAATATATAACTCAAGAGCAGGGAAATATATGCTTGATTGCTTTTCTTTTTTTGCCTCTGCACCTCTTGGATGTAATCATTCTAAACTTACTACACCTGAATTTATTAAAAAAATGGGTAAGCTTTCAGTGAATAAACCCACCAATTCTGATCTTTATACTATTGAAATGGCCGAATTTGTTGACTCTTTTAGAAAATATGCAGTACCTGATTATTTCAAACATCTCTTCTTTGTAAGCGGCGGTGCATTAGCCGTAGAAAACGGTCTTAAAACAGCATTTGACTGGAAAGTAAGAAAAAATATTGAACGAGGTAAAAGTGAAAAGTTTGGTACGCAAGTCATACATTTTAAAGAGGCATTTCATGGGAGAACAGGATATACCCTTTCGATGACAAACACGTTCAATCTAAATAAGATAAAATACTACCCGATGTTTAATTGGCCACGTATCATAAATCCAAAGGTTAATTTTCCGCTGAATAACAAAAATCTTGAAAATGTTAAGGAACTTGAAAAACAGGCAATATCTGAGATAGAAACTGCTGTTTCCAAAAATCCAGATGATATTGCAGCTCTAATCATTGAGCCAGTACAAGGAGAAGGTGGAGATAATCATTTTAGAAAAGAATTCTTTTTGGAACTTAGAAAACTCTGTGATGAACATGATATGATGTTTGTACTTGATGAGATTCAAAGTGGAG
>JAEOTK010000374.1 GCA_016839875.1 Candidatus Heimdallarchaeota archaeon | reverse complement strand
ATCTATAATTTCTTGTATTATATTTATGAAATGAATAAGATACCTCAAGCTACTAAGAAAGACTTATGGAGATTTAGAAAGGATATGTCTGAAATTTTGAAAGAATACCGTTCCTATGTGGATTCAATTCTAGATGAGAAATATGGTTATATGAATGATTAATTCCTCTATATTACATATTTCAGTTTCACATCTTATTTTGAAAATCAAATAAAAAGAAAAAGAGTTGAGAGAAGGATTAATCCTTCAATCTTGGATCTAAGGCATCCCTTAAAGCATCACCGAGTAGGTTGAACCCAAGCACTGTAAAAAAGATAAACAGGGCCGGAAACATTGGCATCCACGGATAATTGATAAGATCGTTTTGCCACCGATTCAGGTCGTCTCCCCAAGATACTGCATTTGGATCTCCGAATCCGAAGAAAGCTAGTGCTGCGAATAAGAAGATTGTATTAGCTATACCTAGCGTTACGATAATGATCAGAGGTGCTAACGAATTCGGCAGAATATGTTTGAAGATAATCCGCATATCCGAAGCCCCTAACGCCCGTTCCGCTTCTACGAAATCTTGTTCTTTCAGTGAGAAGAAGTTTGATCGGACGATTAGTGCAGTTCCTCCCCAACCAATAAGTGAGAAGAATACTACGACCACTGCGTATTTACCACCGGGTATATTCACATCCTCGAACAGAACGATGATGAAGATCATTAGAATAAAACCTGGCATAGAGTATAGTAATTCAATAACTCTTTGGAGGACATCATCTATAATACCACCATAAAATCCTGCGATTGCACCTAATACTGTTCCAATGATTACTGTGGTTGCTTGTCCAATGAAACCAAGGGCTAGAGATACAGTTGCTCCAAAGAAAACTCTGGAAAGCATATCTTGACCAATAGCATCTGTTCCAAATGGATGCATCCATGATGGAGGTAGCTTGATTTGATCTGCAAAAGCGAATTCAGGATGGTTGAATAATACGATAGGGTTCGTCGGATCCAATCCTGGAATCCAAAGCTCGATGTAAATGTTATTGAGACTTGTAACGGCGTTGGGATCACCGAGTAACATACCGATGTCAGTCAGCCAATTATCAAAAGTTAGCAATAACCAAGATACAAAAGCCATGATGATTAGGAAGAGAACGATGTAAAGACCTAACATACCCATTTTGTCTTTCTTAATACGACGCCAGACAATACTCCATTGTCCGGCACCTTTCATGGTCTCGATTTCTTTAAGTGTTTTTTCATCAAGTAGGAACTCGTCAGTCTCTACTTGTTTGTCTACTGTTGCCATACATTTCACCTATCCTAATACTTGATCCTCGGGTCAATAAACACATACGTGATATCCGTAAGAAGCCTTGCTATGAGAAATAAAAATGGGAAAATTGTGTTCGTCGCCATCATTAATGGGTAGTCTCTAAACAACGCTCCTTCGAGGAATATAGTTCCTAAACCTGGCCAAGCAAATACTCTTTCGATCATTACTGAACCAGCTAGTAAACCGGGTAATGATCCTCCTATAATTGTTACAATTGGTAGTAACCCATTACGGAATGCGTGTTTGTAGATTACTGCTCTGTTATCCAAACCTTTGGCTTTTGCCGTCGTAATGTAATCCTGTCTTAAGATTTCCAGTAGTTGTGATCTCACCAATCTTGCCATAAACACTAGTCCACCTAGCGTCAGTGCTAGTGTTGGTAGGATCAGGAATTTGTAGAATTGTCCGTTAAGGAAAATTGTTCCCTTAACTTTACTGAATGCATCTTTGTTAGAAACTCCTGTAAATCTAAACATATAGAAAGAAAGTAACATCAACAGCTTTGCAAGCCAAAATAGTGGCATTGAATATCCTAACAGCATTGCTATTGTTAATGATCTGTCCCAGATTGAGTTTTGTCTAGTAGCTGAAACAACACCTATTGCTGTTGCTAGTAGTAATGAGAATATGAAAGACAAAACATTTAGTGTGATGGTATATACTGCTCTTTCTTTAATCAACTGGACTATTGGTACCCCCTGACCTGCTTGAGTATTATACCAGCTCCTACCTAAATCTAATCGCAACAAATCACTAACAAAATCTATGTATCTGTTAAACCAGGGCACTGTGTACATTTCATCATCTAATAATCCCATTTCTAGTGCCTGCTTATTGTACGCTGAATTAACACACTCTTCCGTTTCACAATGGATTAACCCGATTCTTACAATAACTGGATCTCCTGGACTAATGTTAATAAGAGTAAAGTTCATCAACGTAATTCCTAGCATAATAGGGATAATATAGAGAGTTCTTCTAATTATAAATCCTTTTAAAGACATAATTAAGTGCTCCGCGAATTTTTTCCAAATAAATGGAATCTATTTTCTTTGTTGATTATAGTAAAAAACTTCTATGCATTTATAAGACTTATCTTCCAACTCATGGATTGGTATTAAAAAATTTGAATAAGAGAGCATATTGTTAGGATTTAGATAATTTCTCCTTACATATTAACATGTTTACAAATATGTATTTAGCGTTAAAAAAACTGAATAAGAACTCCTTATTATTTTCTTATCTCCTCTATTCTTCTGCAAGTCTCACGTCTGTCTGGTCGAAAGATATTTTCCCATCGTGCATGTGTAGTATTCTTCTTGCTCTTTTAGCTGCAGATAGATCATGAGTTACTAGCAAGATTGAAGTTCCCCTTTCTGCATTTAACTCTTCAAAGAGATCTAAAACAGTCTGCCCTGTTTTAGTATCTAGATTACCTGTTGGTTCATCTGCTAATAGCAAAATGGGTTCATTTATCAGAGCCCTCATAATTGAGATTCGTTGTCTTTCTCCAGAACTTAATTCTTCAGGAAACTTATCTTTCAAATATACAAGATTGAATTCCTCGAATATTTCATCAACTTTTTTTCTTCTTGTTTCAAGAGGAATTGAATCAAAAATCAGCGGTAGTTCAACATTTTCTGAACCAGTTAAACCTTCAACAAGGTTGAAGAACTGAAAAACAAATCCTAAATTTCTTCTTCTAAAATTAGTTAGCTCTAGTTGTGTAAAGTTACTCAAATCAGTTCCATTTATGATGACTTTACCTGAAGTTGGAACTTCAAGTGTTCCTACGAGATTCAATAATGTTGTTTTTCCTGAACCACTTGGTCCAACAATTGAGATAAATTCTCCTTGTGTAAAAGTAATAGAAACACCATCTACTGCATGAACCTTACTGCTGCCAACAGTGAATGTTTTTGACAAGTTCTTGCATACAACTATCTCTTCAGTCATTAACTGATTAGATAATGAAGCACTAATAAATCTGTTTAAAGATAGATATTATCGACTTTAGGATGACTATAAGTTGAGGATTCTGTTTTCGAACATTTTAGAGCAGAATTGATCCTTTTGTGGGCGAGAGGTATAACAACTTCCCTGTCTTTTCTTCATTTTCTTGTATAGCTTTAAAGTGTATTAATGCAACAGGTATGTAGATAACATGAATAGTGATGTTATCGATTGTTATTTGGTGATCATCTATTTTATCTCTAATATCTTCAGTTTCTTGATCCTCTAATAACTCCCTGATATTCCTTTTCAGTGATTTGGCATACTTTCTTAGGAAAACTTCATTAAACTCATTCTCTTCATCTTTTGTAATTATCTCTAACCAACTTTCCAGAATGGTCTCAAGTTTTTTTGTTCTTTGGATATTCTCCTGTAGTTCATCTTTCTTCTTTTGGAACTCTCTTAATTCTTTAACTAATTGTTCTTTTTCATCTCTCGAGACTTTTTTCTTCCTCTTTTCCTCAATTTTTAATTTCTTAGTTTGAGTATCCAGCTTCTTTCTTTTTTTCCTAAGTTTCAGATATTGAATTTGTGTTTCTTTGCCAATTGCAGTTTGTTCTTCTTCGAGTTTTATGAGCTGAGATCGTAGATTTGTTTTTGCCTTATCATGAATATCTTTGTTCTCCCATATACTCTTATTTTCTTCCAAAAGATCTTTTATTTTGGTTAGGTGAGCTAGAATTTCTGCATGATAATTATCAATGTTCTTTGTTCTTTCTTCGTATTCTTTGATGAATTCTTGGATAGTTAGGTGATCAACTTCAACCATTTGTAGATTCTTAGGTTGTATTTTACTAAGATTTTCCTTTGCATATTTGTTTACTAATTGTATTAATTTCAGTTGAAATTGATTGAATGCTTGATCCCACATCTCTACTTCATTCTTTGAAAGCTCAGGTTTACCTTTGGTTCCTGCATTGATTAGTTTAAGATTTTTTCTTGAACCTTCCATATAGGTT
>JAEOTK010000373.1 GCA_016839875.1 Candidatus Heimdallarchaeota archaeon | reverse complement strand
TTTCTTCCTTGGGTTTATCTTGATGTTTTTCTTGAGTTTCCATAATTACCCCATTACTAATCTTTGATTCTATTTTGTTAGAAGCATTTATAAGTTTATCATATTGAAAACAATTTCAAATTGAAAACAAATATTTGGTTTTGAATGTATAATCCTTTTATAATAAAAAATATTCTCAAGATTATGAATAAGGCTTCTGCAAACAGGTTAGTTCAGAACGGAGTAAAACTAAGTCCTTTAGGTTTAGGTATAGAACATTTTGCAAGAGGAGTAAGAAAGGTTAAGGATTTAACAAGAGATGAAAACAGCAAACTGATACTAGAAGAGGCATATAAACAAGGTATAACTCATTTTGATCTTGTATTCAATCTTCCTTACTTCTTTGACGTTTTTAGGGATTTTATTAAAGACAAAAGAAAGGAAATCACCTTCACAACTCATCTAGGAAGTTTCTTCGATGAGAAATCAAATGGACACAGAAAGACTAGATCTCTCAATAAAATACAACCAACATTTGATGGAATGCTTGAAAAACTAGATGTTGATTATGCAGATGTGGCATTATTACAATTTGTAACTCATGCAGATGATTATCAAGATTTCATAAAGAAAGGTGTAGTTGATTATGCTTTGAAAATGAAAAAAGAAGGAAAAGCTAAAGCAGTTGGCGTAAGTGCACACAAACCTGATCTTCTTTTGAAAATGATTGAAAAGGGAGAATTTGATGTAATAATGTTCCCCCTCAACTTTGCAACTGGTCATCTGAAATCAACAAGGAAATTAGTAGAAGTGTGTAAAGAGAAAGAAATAGCCATAATCGCAATTAAGAACCTTCTAAAGGGTAAAGCTTTCACAACAAAACGCACTAATTATTCAGCTTATTTCTGTGCAGGACGAAAATTTGAGATGAAGTTAGATAATCCCGCAACTCCTGCGGATTGTATTAACTATGGTTTTGATTCAGGAGCTAATACAGTTGCTTTCGGTGTGAAAACTGTCGAAGAGCTTCAAGAAAATATTGAATCTTACAATTCATCAAAGGGAACAAAAGATTATGCAGAAATAGTAAAAAAATTCGAAGAAATTCTTTCAAGTTAGTACCATTAATCTAAATCCTTCACAACTTCATCTGGTAAGTGTACTTTGAACTCACAAATTGGATCCCCTTCAAGTACAGTTTTCACTGTATCTACTTTTATTGGTTGATCAAGAACAATCTCCCAGTAATTTTTGTAATAACCACCACTACAATTACAAAAAACAGCAGGTATCTCTTCTGCTGTTCCATCTTTGATTGATTCCTTTACCCAAGGACAATGACAATAATAGTATGCTTTCATTTTTTTATCTTTTTCTTTCAGGAAATTAATTGTCTCATGTGGGATTTTGGATACCGTTAGAATATTTCCTTCCCTTACTCCACCTTCAATAGTAGGATTATTTTTAGCATATTCAATTACATCATCATTTATTTCTTGAGTAAAGAAAAGTGTTCCTTCATCTCTATTTTTTTCTAGTCCAGCAATAAATCTCTCTCGCTTTTTTGCTAGGAATTCATCTATGTTTTTCGCTTTTAAGAATCTTTTTCTGTCTGGTTTTCTCCATTCAATATAAGGATCTCTTAAACCTTTAGCCAGAAATTCTAGACAAGTGTTTTTTTCCTCTTTTTCCACAAATCTGTTAATCAAGACTTTAGTGTAGTCTGGTTTTTCTTTAGGATCAAGCCCAAGAGGGGGAACATCTAAACCTTCGAATATCTCATTCCTGTATTCCTCTCCATACTCTTCAATCAATCGCTTGGAGAAATTTTCCATAACCTCACTACCATCAAATACTTCTCTTCCCCATTTAATGAGGTTATGATTTTTTGAGAAGTGTCCAAAAAGGATAAAAGCTTCATAAGCTGATTCTTTGTTCTTCTTATCTTGAATCAAAAAATTCGAAAATTCATAAAAATCGTCAGAAGTTGCTTCTTCAAAATTCTTGTCTTTTCTTTGAAGGAAGTTGTGATATTCTGTTAAAACAGCAATTACCTCATCCACTTTAGCAACAGGATTATCTTCATCCAATAAGTTTTGTTTAAACTTTGATAACTCTTCCATTTTTCTCTCCAATTTAGAGCTGTTAAAACACTTAAAAGCTATCTGATTAAATAATAAAAAGCAAAAATCCTGCTATTTTTTATGTAAGGCATAATTAAATCCAGTTAGAGATTTTATATTATATTTTAAACTCATATACACTTTTTTCCTACTCAAAAACATGAAAAAGTAAGGCAAATTTAAATCCGATTTCAAGGCTTAGAATTGAGTTTAAATCTAATCACCAAATGGTTATAAGCACTAGAAACGGATGGTACAATTAGAATCTTTCGAGGTTCAGAGAAACATGAATAAAGATGTTAAAACAATCAAACAAGTATTTGAGCACTATTATCTAGAAGGCTCTTATTATGAAATTGGAAAAATGCAGGGTGAAATTATCAAGAAATACAAAGATATGGTAAAGTTCTTCACTTCTGCTAAATTCAATCCTAAAAAATCAAAATTTGAGAGTTTCAAAGAGGTATACGATTTCTATGATGAACATTGTCCAGGTCTGAGTGATGAAGTACAAGGATTTGCTGAAGTTTTAGACGCAGAGGTGGATCAGCTGATTCTTTATGATTTTCCAATTTCTATTCAAAGTAACTGCAGTCAATTTGTAGTTCTTCCTTCAATAGTAGAAAATAAGCAGCTCTTAGTAGGTAGAAGTTATGAATGGAAATATGATGAAGAGGATTTGCAACTCCGTACAACAAAAGTAGATGGCAAGTATAAACACATAGGATTTTCTGGTTTGCCATATGGAAGGTATGATGGATTAAATGATCAAGGACTATGTGTGACTGTCTCTTCAGGTGGAGCGTGGAGAGCACCTCAGAAGAACAAAGCATTGAATTGGTCCTTAGCTTTACGCGTTCTCTTAGATAACTGCAAAGATGTAAAAGAAGCAACTAGTACACTCAAGAAAATACCTGTAGAAGGTACAAACAATTTCATTTTGTCTGATAAAAGTGGTAAAATTGCATATCTGGAATGTTTAGATGGTATTTTTGATGAAAAACCTGTAGATGAAATGTCGACGATAGAATATCTAATTGCAACGAATCATTACAACCTACCTAATAAAACTCAATATAATGAATTCAATAATCCCTGGTTACTACCCAACTCAAAACAAAGATATGAAATAATCGAAACAGCTCTAAAGAAAAATATTCCAAAAATCAGTCAAGATACAATGTTGAATATCTTATCAAAAGAGATGCCAGATGGTATTTGTTGTCATTGGCAAACAGATTATTTTGGGACCTTATGGCAAATAGTATTCAATGTAACTGAAGGTAGAGCTAAAATCTGTTTTGGACCCTCTACACACAATGAATGGTATGATTTTGATGTAAATGAAGAAGTTACAAAGAATAAATACGAAGTTACTTTCCTTGATAAAAGAATTCAATTATAACTTCTTTTTTTTTTATTCAAATTCAAATTCTGCTATCTCTCCCCCAACAATGTGGAAATGTGCATTTAGCCTTTCCTCTTGAGGAATCTTTTCTTTATCCATTTGTTTTTCAATTTTAGTTTTTAACTTGTGAAAATCTGCTGATAATTTTGTTAATAATTTCAAAACTTCAAAGATGTGTCTTGGTTTAGATATTTTAAGATCAAGTGGCATATTTACCAGACTTCCTAGAGGATGACGTGTATTCTTCGGTTTTTCATCATTCATGAAAGCTTTTTCAGCTTGTTCTAAATTCCTAAGCATGATATTTTCTAGTATGTGATTGTAAGCCATTCTACCTCTATCAAGATCAGCTTGTCTGCCAATGTTTGGATGATTAGCCAGCATTTCAATATATATTCTATATAGGTCTTCATCTGATTGTTCAAGAAGTATATCTATTGCTTTCATTAGCTTATCTTCTACTTCCTCCGGTGTGGGCTCACCAAAATGCCTTCCAGCTAAAGCAGTCAATTGATAGTAGATTCCTTTGTGATTCTGTGTCATTTCATTATCCAATTCTAACAATGCCGGTTCTTTAGTCATAATCTTGATGTGGTGGTAAATTGTCGCATCATTCTTTCCTAATAGCAGAGCTAATTTTTTGATGTTTGCAGAACCGAAATTAGTAATTGCCATAAGTATAGATAATCTAGTTTCAACTGCATATGTTTCATCTATTTTTTTGCGTATCTTTGGATCTTTTAATGCTTCTTTCAAGCCTTTATACTCAACATCAATCCTTTCTTTTTTTGACTTACTCATATCTACAACTCATAACATTTTTTCTTCTATTCTATGGTGCTTTTTTACCTTTATAAATTTAATTATCAAATAAATTTAATAATCAAAACTTTTATAAATGGCTCGATGAATCATAATTTGATAATCAAATCATTATTATTATCAAATGTAGAGTTGAATCATATGAAGACAGCAGATATTCAGGGGAAAAACGAAACTTTAATCGGTGAAGACGTTTATAGAATGAGATCTTGGGATTTTAAAGAAGATAGAGAAGATGTATCCAAGTTACTGGATATAGTGTTTGAGAAAGAACTTGAATCCAAAGGAATTACAGTAAGAGCTTTATTTGACGAGTATAAGTCAATGATGCCTTTACTTAAGCTCTTGGGTATTTTCAATAAGAACTTTAGGCATACACTTGATGGTTTTGTCTTTGAAAATGAACAAAATGAAGTCATTGCATCTGTGAATATAGGATATGGTATTTCTCATTGGGAAATTGCAATGGTTGCCACGCATCCTGATCATAGAAGAAAGGGATTAGCTAAGAAACTTGTGACTCAAGCAATTAATCATGCCAAAAATCTTGGAGCAAAAATGTGTATTCTTGAAGTTCGAGACATGAACGAACCCGCTTATAATCTTTACAAGAAACTTGGTTTTGTACATTATGATAGTGTTACTCGGTTGAAGTATACTCCAGAAAAACTTCAAGAACTAAGTAACAATTTGGAGATTCCCTCTAAATATAATATGGGTGAACTAAATCGAAACAAAACAACAAACCAAGAAAGATATGAATTAACTCTTAGGACCACTCCTGAAGAAGTTCAAAATTTTCACCCTATTAGTAGAAAACGATTTCATAGTCCATTGTTAATTCGAATTATAAGACCCATTGCAGGTTTGCTTCTTAATGTTAAACCAAATGCTTGGTTAGTATATTTAGAAGATGAGTTAATTGCTACAATGAATATCTTCCTTTCACGTAAAGAAGGCTCAAATCATAGATTAGATATCAAAATGGATTCAAAACATACTGAGATTTTGTTTGAGTCTTTGTTGAATTTTGGACTACATTTTGTAAAGAAAAACTATACCATCGAGCAAAACACTGTTGTTGAATTAAGATCATCTGATGAGAAACAAATGGAGATATGTAAGGAATACTCTTTTGAAGAAATTGAAACTATGCATTTGCTTGGATTGAAATTTGAAGAACAAGATGAAGATTAACCAATCCAAGGTGTTTTTTTTATATTAGGAAAAGTAATTAAACATCAATTTTCTTCCATTATTCGTATGATAGATATTGTTACTGAGAAGAAAATCAAACCCAAGATTCCTCTAAGCAAAGAAGAGAAGAAACTGATGGCTTTAGTTGATGAAAATGAAGATAAAATCATTAAGCTTCTCCAAGATCTTGTCAAGATAGACTCTATGAACATGTCTGAATTTATCTTTACTGAGAGAAATGAGATTTTTGAGTTTTCAAAGAAGTTTATGGCTGAAGCAGGTTGCGAAACTGAACTCTTCAAAGCTCCTTTTACAAGTGGTAAGAAGAATGAATTTTATTACAATCTTATTGCTTCACTTCAAGGTGAATCTCCAGGTAAGAAATTGCAATTTAATGGACATCTCGATATAGTCCCATATAATCCAGATAATTGGGATCCCGAAACACCTCCTTTAAGCGGAGTTATAAAGGATGACAAACTATACGGGCGAGGTGCTGGAGATATGAAGATTGGTGTAGCTACTCAGATGTATGCTATGAAACTGTTGAAAGATTCTGGTGTGAAAATTAAGGGTAAGTTACAAATGTGGTTTACTCCTGATGAAGAAACACACGGAAAATTCGGTTCACAATTCATGACAAAAAATCACTTTGATGTTGTTAATGCAGATGCAACTATTGTTTCTGAACCTACAACTAGAAAACCATTACCTAGCCCAAATATAGGTGTTGCAGAAAAAGGACCTCACTGGTTGAAATTTACATTTCATGGAGTTGCTGGTCATGGTAGCTGGCCTAAAGAGAAGAGTAGTGCATTGAATAAATCTGTTCGATTTATGGCTAATGCAAAACGTAAGCTTAAGATTAAGAAATACAAAGCACCTGTAACTTTCTGGCAATCAATAAAGATGTTACTTGCACGAGTCAACTTCACTGATTTTAGGAAGATTATGTCTTATACTGGAGAGAAACTTCCTCTAGACAAAGACAAACGAAATCGCAGTAATCTCTATAAAACAACTTTCAGCTTCAACCAGATTAAAGCTGGAGTTAAAACAAATGTAATTCCAGATGAATGTGAACTAGAAGTTGATTTCAGAGCAATGCCAGGACTAAAAACTCAAGAATTATTTGATGCTTTAGCCAAATACTGCACCAAACTTAATTACAAAATTGAAATACCTGAGGGCTATACAAACTTACAACTCTTGGATCCTAAATTTACAGAAGGACCTGTTGATATTACCCTTGATATTCTTACAGTTGGTGAAGGTTCTGCAACTGATCCGAACTCAAAATTCGGTAAATTATTGCAGGATTGTTTTGAAACAATCTATGAAGTAAGACCAATATTCAGTTTTGGTACAGGATTTTCAGATGGAGGTAATATGAGAGAAGCTGGAATGCCTGAGGTTTATGTTTTAGGACCTAGTGGAGCAAATGCACACAATGCAAATGAATATGCTGATTTACCTTCTATAAAAAATATCACAAAACTTTACCTACTTTTAGCTTATCGCTTCTTAAAATGAGGAAAGTCTCCTCCTCTTCTCTATTTTTCATTTGGAATTTCCATTACAATTATGGTCCCTTGTGGATCATTATCTTCAATTTTGAATATTCCACCTAAACCTTCAATTGTAGTTTTTGCAATACTTAATCCAACACCCTTAGGAAGTTCTTCACTAGCTTCGAGAGTAACTACTTGTCTGAGAATTTGTATTTTTTCTTCATCTGAAATACCTATCCCATTATCAATAACTTTCAGAATAGCAAAATCATCTTCTTCATCAACAGTCACTGTAACTTTAACGTCTTCTCCCCCATGTTTGAAAGAATTTTGAATAAGGTTGAATAAGATAAAATTAACAAGTTGATTACCCTTGATGCTTATGTTTTTGTTGCTAATTTTTGTGTTCACATTTTCAAATAATTTTGAGACATCATCAATGAATGTGATAGGTATCTTTTGCACTTTCAAGCTTTCATATATTTCGCTACTAGATCTGAGTCTCTTTATCCTCTCTTCCATCCCTAATAATCTTTTTCTCGCTATTCCAAATAGTTCCTTAGTTTTTCTTTCTTCATAGAGATCCAGAGCGTTCGCAATAACTACAATATCATTACCTAAATCATGTCGTAGAAGCTGTGTTAATATCAATAGATCTCTCACTTTGTCATCTAATTCTAAGTATAATGCTTTGTACTTCTTTCTCTCTTCTTCTATTTCGGAGATAGATGTGACTGTTATCTTCTTACTTCTAAACCACCACAAGATAACGAAGAAATAGCTGAAGGCAAGAAGTGTGAAAATACGTTCAATACCTCGATAGTTAATTGTTCCATAAAGTCCATAAAATAAACCATAAGTTTCACCAAGGAAAGAGAACATGTATCCAACTAATATTGCTAAAATGTAATTTCGAAAGCTGAGTTCCATATACATTATATAGAGTGTAAGGGATAAAACCATTATACCAATAATCTGTATCATGAACGGGAGATAAAGAAGAAAATCTTCCCAACTTACACCTTTTTCAAATCCCAATCTAGCTGTAACTATACCAACAATAATGAAACCCAAGGATGCTGCTATTGCTCCGAAAAAGAGTCTAATTCTCGATTCTGTTTTTATTAATCTTATATCACGTATTACTCTATATAGTAGGAAAATCAGAATTGGCATATTTGCAATAAAAGCATATAGACTGTCATATAAATCAGAAGGATACGATCTATAGGTTGAAATGATATCAAAGATGTTATTTAAGAGATAAAGAATCATGGATAATCCAAATAGTGAGAAGAAAAATCTCACATCTTTCTTATCTGTGGTGGTAACAAAGAATACAGAGATTACTGCATTTAATAAAGTGATTAGAAGTATCATCCATCGATAGTAAGCAGTTAAATTTTCAGGTTGAGGAAAGAAATATGGTATAATAACTATAATCGGAAATGAAAATAGTAACCAAGCAAAGATTTTCCTCATTATGGAATGAAAAAAAATATTGCTTATTAAAGTTAGGATTTTACTATAACAATACAGAACTGATGATATTCTATTTCTTCTTATGTTCTATTCTCTTAGTAAATATACTTACACTTACTAGCAAGCATATAGAAACTACAATGATTCCGAAATTCATTGGTGTTTGTTCTCCCTCTATTTTCCAAGTTTCTTCTGATCCTATAGTATAATATCTCTTCACAAAAGATTCGATTGTTCTACCCGTTATATTCAAACTTACTAGGTCAATATGACTAAGATCATCTGAATGTGTGTGATGATACAACCAACCACCTGAATTAAAATCAATTATTAAATCTATGACTGGTATTCCAAGGTCGTAGAAAGCTAAATGATCATCTGTTATTGTCATTACTGTAGGATTAGTTGGAAAAGCTTGATTAAACCCTAAGCTTCTGCCTTCATTGAAAATGCTATTTTGTAAGTCTTCATTAGAACGAACCTCTCTAACAAATTCTAAATTTGACCCTCCCACCATATCTAATAAAATAAAACAATCAAAGTATTCAGAAGATGAGTCATAGAAATCATCTATATTACTAGCAAATTCCTTTGAACCTTCTGCCCAATCCCAATCTTGAAGACCATATAGTTGTCTAGAATATCCTTGATCTTCAGCGTCAATAAACAGAAACCAAAATTGGGAATTTAGCTCTGTTTCGTAGAGAGATAAAACTCTAGCTAGTTCCAGAAGTACTCCAACTCCTGATCCTCCATCATTAGCTCCTGGAATGGGTTGTGTTATATTGACTACATCTTTCTCTGCAACATTTCTTGAATCCCAATGTGCAGCAAGAATGACAATTTTTTCTTCCTCTGTGTTTATTTTACCTAGTATATTTTGACAACTATAACTTGGTTCTCCACTCTTCTGAATTTCGAAATTATGTGTTTCAACTGAACTAACAGTAGTAGTCAATTCACTTCTTATCCAATCTGCACAATTAGAATGAGCAATTGTTCCTGGAACACGAAAACCAAAATCAAGTTGAGCTACAATGTGATCATAAGCTTTTGATTCATTAAAGAACAAAGAGAAATCAGTTAAAGAAGTATCTACTATATTCTCATTTTCTGTAAAACTTATTCCTGTTTGAATAGAAGAATTTAGACAAAGACCAAAAATAATGAAAAGAATCAAAATGGAACTTTCGAATTTCTTAGAATTCTTCATCATTAAACTGAAAGAGAAAATTCATTCTTAATTCTTTCTAATCTCAAAATGTTCTAGTGATTAGTTTCTTAAACTAGTATAATCTATGAATGGCAATATTTATATATTCAAATTGCCAAAACATGCATGTGATTAAAGATGTCAAAAGATGAGAATGAAATAAGAGAACTTTTACAACAATTACAAAAAGGTTACAAGGAAAGAGATGCTAATTACATCGATAGTTTTATGCAGATTTATTCGAAAAACGATTCTTCATTAATTATAGGAACTAATCAGAATGAAGTGTTTAGAGGATTCGAAGGTGCAAAAGAACTCTTTCTAAATGATTGGAATGAATGGGGAGATGTTGAATATGATCTAAATACAGGAGATATATCTATCAAAGGAGATAGTGCTTGGGTTTTTATGAATGCAAAAGTTAAGATGAAATTCACATCCGAATTTCTGAACAATGTCGTACTTCAGATCGTTAAAAGTACATTAGAGAATGAAGAAAAGTCAGAGAAAGCAAAGATATTAGATATTTTGACTTATACTGCTTTAAGCATTATAGAACAATCTAAAGGGGAGATATTTGATTGTCCAATAAGAGTAACTGCTTTTCTGACAAAAGAAGAAGAGAAATGGGTTATTAATCATATGCATTTCTCATTTCCAACTGCTTTATTCCCAAGTGTAAGAACTGGAAATTGGTAAAGGAGAGAAAGAAAATGAATAGAGAAAATATGGTGATTCTTAGTAAGAATGAATCAATGATTACTAAAAAAATAGAAAGGATCATTACCGGTATTCCACAGTTAAATATGGAATCAGGCTTACCCTTACCAGTTTGGGAAGCTAAAGGAAAAATCGAAGACAGAATGAAGATGTTCAATGTTCCAGGTCTTAGTATGGCTGTTATTAACAATTTTGAAGTTGAATGGGCGAAATGCTTTGGAGTAAAAGATACTCGAACACAAGAAGAAGTTACATTAGATACACTCTTTGAAGGTGGATCTACATCAAAAACATTAACAGCAACAGCAGTACTTAACGCAGTAAAGAAAGGTATTTTGGACTTAAACAAAAACATAAATGATAAACTTATTTCTTGGAAGGTTCCTGAAAGTAAATTTACAAAAGATGCCCATGTTTCTCTTCAACATCTCCTCACACATACTGCAGGTATCAACAGACCTGATTCAATGTTTTCTACAGAAAGAGAAAAAGTACCTACAATCGATCAAGTTCTAAATGGAGAACCTCCTGCGTTAAATGATCCTGTTGAAGTCTGTTTTACACCAGGAACAGATCATATGTATTCAAATTTAGGTTACATTATTATCCAGAAGCTGATTGAAGATATAACTGGAAAAAAACTGTTTGAGACTATGAAAGAAATAATTTTTTCTCCTTTGAACATGCGAGATAGTACTTTTGAATTTCCTTCAACAGCTGAACTGAAACAGAAATCGATAGTACCTCATGATAAAGATGGAAAAGCTCAAGAAACAGGTTTGCATCCTGGCGTTTCTGGTCATGGTGGGATTCTAACTACACCAATAGATTTGAGTAAATTTCTTGTAGAACTAATGAAATCTTATAATGGAAAATCTAACAAAATTCTCTCACATAAAATTGCCAAGAAGATGTTATCAGCTCAACTAGAACTAGATCCATCTAAGTATTTTGGTTGGACTGGTCAAGGTTTAGGAATATTCTTAGTTGAAGAGGAGGATAAGATGTTAATTACACATCCAGGAACAAATATGCCAGGAGCTACTTGTATGATGATCGCTAATCCAAAAACAGGTCAAGGAGCAGTAATAATGGCAAATGGAATCAATGGAGAAATGCTGAATATACAGATACTTTACGCAATTGTTAAAGAATATTCTTGGCCAACTATGTGGCTATTTCAGTAGAATAGAATTCGAGATTTAATTGAGGTGTAGAAAGTGACTAACACAACAGAAAAAAAATACGATTATATTGACATTCAAATTATTCGAATAATAGATGAACAATTTAACAAATTGAATTATTCTCCATCTACACAACAAATAAGTAATTTATTAGAAGAAAATGGAATTTTAGAATATAAAGTCCCTTCAAGAACCATCCGCTATCGGATATCAAAACTTGTAGAAAAGAACATTTTTCGAAGAAAGATCCCAATCACACATGAAAGAAAATTAGGGATTGGAGAAAGCTTCTTTATAGTAGAAGAAAATCCTCAAAATAGAAAGAAATTCTACGAAATTTTAGATGAAAATAAAGCAATTGATTGGTATATTCCCACCTATGGGAAACTCAATGGTTATTACATTCATTCCATATTCTCACTAGATTCTCATTTTCAACCTCACAATGTATTCCAACTTATGAAAGAAAAGGACATAATTAGAGATTATACATATCTTAATCTTGTAGATTACAAAGCGTTTGGATGGAATTATGATTATTTTGATATAAATGGAATATGGAATTGGGAATGGAAGATTTGGGAAAATTACCTGAAAGATGACTTGAGAAAAAGAAAGACTAAACTATTGAATTTTGAAATGGAGCCTGATAGAATCAATTTTGATTTTATGGATGTTCAAATTTTAAAACAATTGTATCTAGATGATTCATTACCATTGAAAAGATTAGGTGAAAAACTTCAACTATCAGAATCGCAAGTAGGAAGAAGAATAAAGTTAATGGAACAGAAAGGAATAATTCGAGGTTATAGAACTGGTTTTTATCCATTCGCTAATCTTAGTCCAATATTTATTTTGATAAACTCTAAAGAGAATCTGAATAGAATAATCACACACATATTAGAAATTCCATATCCTTCTACGATAGCATTTGAAAATGAAAACAAAATTGCAGTAGCATTGGAAATCCCCAATAATGAAACGTTCAAATTCTTAAATGCCTTCTATTCTCTGAAAAATCAAATTGATGATTATTTGATACAATTTCTACCTCAAATTCCTGAAGTAAATATGGCTGAAGGATTTAATTTTTATGAAGAGAAAGAGAATAGGTGGAATAAGCTCAATAAAGAATATAGAAACACCATAGATCATCTTGAAAAAATGTAAATCCTACTTCGAGGATTTATTATTTTTGATAACTTGTTTTGCAGCAGCTACTTCTTCATCAGATGGAATGTATAGTTGTCCTCTTCTAGATTTGACTTTTCGTAGAGGACTCGAAAGAGTGATTATAGCATGTTCCAAACCAAATTTGTATCCTGACTTTGACCAGAAGTATACAGATAACCCCCAAAACGAGAAGATAACAAGTTCATAGAGAAGAATAGCAAGAACATTCGTCATGAATGCATCAGGAGTTCCAAAGACGGTTGGATCACCAAAGAGTACATGAAACAGTTTTGCGAAGAGATTGTTGAATAATGGTTCAAATACATAAATGGACAGAGAAGCAACTCCAAATCTCCTTATGAAGGTTGACCGTTTAGTTAGGATTACTTTTCTTTCATAAGAAGTATATTCAAATCTCTTAGCTAACCAAACCAAGAGGAGCATCATACAACCAAGACTGAAGAAGAATAATTCTCTAGGATATATCTCATAATCAAGTATCCCAAATAGACCAGATTCAATTGATGGAGCTCTCAATAGAGTTATAACAAGAGTAATTACAAAACCCGCCAAGAAGAGAAATCCTGTACTCAATCCATATCGTTTAATCCATTTGTAATCCTTTTTTTGAACAAGTAGATAACCTGCAATAATTCCAAAAATTGCATAGAGCCCTATCGGGAAGAATGATAGCTGAGCACCCACAAACAATCTTAGTAGATAAGAAAGGAAAATCCACCCACCTCCTTTTAGAAACCAACTCTCAGTATAAGGGAAAAGAGCTTCATTTATGAAATTAGAGGATATAGATAAACCAATTCCTAGTACTAAAAGAATAGTAACGTTTCTTTTTATTTTATCAATGCCACCTTTACGGAAAAGAATCCAGAGTAAGAAAACAGTCACTAATCCACTTAATCCTATTGAAGGAAGTGAACCTATCTGCATAAGTTTTTCAGCTGTTGGAAGCTGGAAAGCATGATTATCAAGTAGATTTCCTAAAATCGAATAATTCCTTCCAACACTGTAAGTATTAGTCCAGGTTCGACCAAACAAAGTTCCTCTTATAGGATCAAGTAGTAAGAGAACAATACTATTCAAAACGATGGGAATACTTGCTTGCTTGAAGGATCTACCTTTTTTTAATCTGTTAAACACAAGATAAGTCCCCACTAAACTGCTTATAAGTGGAAATCCTCCACCCCAGGTACCCATGAGAATTAAGGGAATAAATGCTACTACAACACCTATATGAACAACATCGAGAGCATTAGTTTCTGTTTGCCAAATACCATAAATAGTAGAGTGAATGAACAAAACCCCCATAATAGATAATCCCCTCACAATATCAACTGATAATACTCTATTATCTAAATCTCGGGTCATTTTTTGAGAGCTTTCAGCAGTTTCATTCATATTGCTTTTCAGTCCTTTACAATCATATAAATTTTTTTCATAGATTTCATGTCTTTGGAAATTAGAATTCAGCTGTTTTACTCATTGAATTCTGCCTTCATTTGTTTTCTTAGCTCTTCATTTGTGAACACATCTATCGCAGTCATAGCAAGAGCTTTAGCTGCAACAAGCATTTTCTCCTGACCTAAATCTGAAATTGAAGCTTCTGCGAATTCTTTTGAGTGGCTTGGAATATCCTTCTTTGATATCCCAACATAAGGATGAATAGTAGGAACTTCGTGGCTAACATTTCCGATATCGCTGGATCCTAAACCTCCACCTGGAGGTTTTGGTCTAATGGGTTCTCCAATAATTTTTAGATTCTCAATGAAAGCCTCTCCAAGTACTTTGTTTACTTTTCTAGATCTGTAGGTTAATCCTACTTTTTCGAACGTCATCTTTGCTCCAGTACTGAGAGCAGCCCCTTTTGCACAATCTTCGACTTTCTTTACTAGTTCTCTTTGATAATTATCATCTAATGCTCTGACATAGAATTCAGCAGCTGCGAAATCAGGAACTATGTTCGGTTTTACTCCTCCATGAGTTACTATACCATGTATTCTAGCATCACTGGGGATGTGTTGTCTAAGAGCATTGATTCCATTGAAAGTTTGGATAACCGCATCTAAAGCGTTAATTCCCCTCTCAGGTTGTGCAGAGGCATGAGCTGATTTACCAAAGAATTCTATCCTAACATGTGTTACTGCTAATCCTCCTCTTCCTGTGTAGGTGTGAACAGCTGAAGGATGAAACATGATAGCTGCATCTACTCCTTTGAACAGACCAGCGTTGATCATATAGATCTTTCCTCCTCCACCTTCTTCGGCTGGAGTACCCATGAAGATCAATTTTCCAGGAAGTTCGTTTTTGAGAGATCCTACAGCTAGACT
>JAEOTK010000372.1 GCA_016839875.1 Candidatus Heimdallarchaeota archaeon | reverse complement strand
TCTTTAGTATCAATATCTATTGATATCAGCTCATGAACTTTATCAGCAATTGCGAATGTAATTCTACCAGTTCCACAACCTAGCTCTAGAATTGATTTATTTTCAATATCAACTAATCTAGTAATATTTCTAATATCTTCTTCAGTCTGAGAATCCATATTACTGTAATTCATCGAATTTCCCACTATAATAATTATAGAAACTCTTCTTAATCCAATCCAAATAGTTATCTAAAAATCGAAGTGCATAACTTTTCTTAGACTTAGCTTCAATGATTTCATGTGCTCTTTCTATAGGTTTCAATCTAGGTAGTTCTATCTCTTCAAGACTTTTACCATTCTCAATTTCTGAAACATATACTGTCTTCAAAGAATTGAAAAATGAGATTTGTTCATCTAAATACTCCTGTGGATTAGTGATAACATTTCCATGTCCCGGAACAATTGCATTGATATCCATTTTCTTGAATCTAGCAAAAGCTGCTAGATATTCTTCAGGATTTCCTGTTCTTCTTGGTTTGTTTTGGTAAAATCCCATGAAAGGAAGACCAAAATTGATTGGTTCAGTGATGAAAATGTCTCCAGCAAAAAGCACTCTTTCATTCTGATAATAAACTACACTTGAACCTATACTATGCCCTGCAACATGATGGAATTCTACTCTATACTCATTGTCTTCAAGTATATATTTCTCTTCAAAAGCTTCTACAGACCATTTTTTGAAGCTAATACTCTTTGGCATGTTATCTAGACATTTTTTACTAACAATTAGTGTTGTATCGTTAAAAGCATCTTTACCATTTCTATGGTCTCCATGTGTGTGAGTAAGAAATAGATACTTGACTGGTAAGTTGAAATGTGATTCTAAACGTTTTCTCAGCTCCAGTCCTACTTCTAATGAATCTCCAGTTTCGACTGCTATTGAGTAATTTTCTAAAGCAATCCCACCTAGAACACATGAACGTGTTCCACTATCGATCATCGTAGCAACAGCAACATGTTCAGTAATTGGTTCAAGATTGACCATTATGATTCTTGTCTAGAATAGAAAAAATGTTTATATGTTTTCTTCTTTTCAATCACCGTTGTGGAAATAATTCTAGGAGTTCAGAGAATTTTTCTAGAACTATATCTGGATTGAGTGATCTTATCTTTTCTTCTGTGTATTTTCCATTGTCTCCTAAAATCGCAATAGTCTTTGTTCCAGCATTTTTACCAGCTTTAACATCTTGAGGAAAATCTCCGATCATGACACAGTTGCTAGGATCTTTTCCTAGAAAATTGCATGCGAATAGAAGAGAATCTGGATAGGGCTTTATTCGTTTTACAGTGTTTCTTGTAACCAGAACATCAAAGGAATTTAGAATATTCAGTTTTTCTTTTGCTTTATTTACAGTTTTGTCTCCTGCACTAGTAACTAAAGCTAATTTATATCCTCTAGACTGAAGGCTTTCCAGAGTACTTTGAACACCATCAAGTGGAATAATTTCTCGGAAAGACATTGGATCAGAATTAACTAATCTCATTACTCTGTATGTATCTAGCCATGATCCCCCCATCTCTTTACGTGATTTCAGGAAAAGTTGTAATTTTAATAACCTAGAACTCCCCTCTGAAGTGGTCAGAACTTCTGTTAAAACAGATTCGAAAACTTCCTGTACTTTTTTTCTATCATAATCTGGGTTTATTTTGTCAAGCGCATTTAAGAAAGGATCTCGATATCTTTTCCATAGATTCGTAAGTGTACCATCCATATCAAATAGTAAAGTATCAACATCTTTCAGAGAGGTCATAAGTAACACGATTTAGAAGAGCTCTTTTAAAAAACTATCCGATAGATTCGATTCTACCGAACAAAGATTAATGATATTGTTGCATAAATTAATCTTGAAAGAATTGTCTTTAGAAAATTTGTTCTATGTTCAATGTAATAATCTGTTCCAGATTCTGCCCATCCCATCTCTTTCCAGTATCTGAAATCTAAGGGGTGTGCAATTTCGGGATTTGCTCTGTGCTTTTGTTGTAAACGGAACATTGCTAGAGAAAGCGCTGATGGCGTCAAATAGCTTCTATTCTTAACACTTCCAAAAATCTTCATAGCCATTCCATTTAGTGTTTTTTCATATCTTTCTTCTAGCTCAAATTCTGAATCAAAATGACTCGTCTTGAAACCCGCCATCCCAATAAGATTAAATCCCCAACTTAAGAGAGCACCTGCAATTGCTCTATTGGTATGTTTATTTGATGAACCACCACTAGTAGAATATACAAATGCTGTTTTTTCATAAAATTCTTGTCTATGACATATGTATGCTAATCTGTCAATTAACGCCTTCATGCTTGAGCTAACATTGTCAATATATACCGGACTTCCAAATACAATTGCATTAGCTTCATCTATTTTTCTCTTAATCTTATGTAAATCATCATCTAATGGGCATTTCTCTTCTCCCCTGTCCATACAGTTTCGACACCCAATACAATGCTTTAGATCATAATCTGTTAGGAATAGTTTTTCTATTTGAATCTGTTCTTCTTCAGCTGCTAGTCTTTCTATTCGTTTAATCAACAGAGAAGCTACTTTGGAAGTATTACCTTTTTTTCTGCCACTGCTTATTATAATTAGAAATTTCATTTATATCTGAAGTTAGAGATTGACTAGTATTTTTATAGCCTTGTTTAACGTTCGTTGAACAAAAATAACAACTATGTTGCATAAAATCGAAGATTTTTCAACCTAATATTAAACTTAGGAATATAAATCCCTCTGGAACAAAAATTCCGGTTAAAATGAAAACTAAAATAACTTTCATAACAATCCTAAACGCAACAAAGGTTTTCCTCTATACAACATTTGTGCTGGCATTAATTCTTGGAAATCTGTTTTCTGCAATAATAACAATATTACCTGCTGAAATCGTAGGTTTTGGATCAACAAAAACTTGTATTTTAGGCTACGTTGCTCATTGCTCTTTTACCCCTTGGAGTACAATTATATCACTTGGATTTGTAGCTTTAGGAGTTTTTCTTCTAATAAGATTGATTAAATATCTTAAAAAAAGCAAAATCACTTTTGCTAAATTTATGTATATGAATGCAGGAGCAATAGCAGTAATTCTAGCAATTAGTTTCTGTTTTCCTTTTGTTTTATTCTGCTTATCTGCATATTTCTTAATCAAACTAGTCAAGCACTTGAGACCAAAATCTAGTGTTGAAATGGAAACAAGAATAGAAACGAGTAACTAGAAAAATATATTACTCCCCTTTCCTTTTTTTGATTATGGACAAAGACGATCTCAAAATAATTCTTCTGCTAATGATTAATGCAAGACTGACCTACAGGGAAATTGCAGACCAGCTGGGATTGTCTGTAAATGCTGTCTATAAGAGAATAAACACTTTAGTTAATTTAGGAATTATTCAACGTTTTTCAGCAAGAATCAAATCTTATGCAATAAATGCAATATATGTTTTCATCTTTGGTGAAAGCAAAATCAAGGACCCTGATCAACTATTAGATGTTCTAGGTGAGCATCAGAATACTACTCATTTGATGTTTTCTAGTCGGGATTATTTGTACGTAGGGGCATTCTTGAAAGAAATTCATGATTTAGATGATTATTCATCTTTTATTGCTCAAACAGCAAATATGAATTCACCAACAGTTGGTTTTCTTTCTGGAGTTCTTTCATCTTCTCCAATACCATACGTTGCACCAACCGAAGTACCAGTAAACTACTCAAATCTTGACAAATCTATCATTCGTTCCATTCATAAAGATGCAAGGAAACCAATATCTGAAATTGCAGAAGAAGTACGAAGTACTCCAAATACTGTAACTAGAAGATTAAACAATATGTATGAAAGTGGGTTGCTAGAGTTAACTATTGATTTCTATCCTGCAGCTTCTAACGACGTGTTTACTGTTTTTCAGATAGATTTAGAAGCTGCAGAGAACAGAGAAAAATTCGCACAGAAGATTATGGATAAGTTTAATCCCCATATTTTCTTTACTTGGAGTTTCAGTAATCTGCCTAATTTTCTTCTATGTTGGGTATGGTGTAATAATATGAAACAACTTAATGATATTGTTTCGAATTTAAGAAAAGAGAATATAAAATCAGTTTCAACTGATATCGTTCATAAGGCTGCATTTTTTGATACCTGGAAAGAGGAACTTCTATATGAATAAACCCTTTATTTCTTAAACTTGTAAAAGATTTATATACGCTTAATTTTCTTATGCCTTATGGATTTGAAGGACCGAAATTGTTCATTTTGTGGTGAGAACAAAGTTAGTGAATATTGGATCTTCAAAGAAAGCGCTTATTGCTCGTACAGATGTTATGCTATCGGCAACGCTAAACTTCTTCTAATTCTTTCCCTCTTCTTTGGAACTTTATTTGCTGGTTCAATGACTGGATTAGCAATTGCTGGGATACCTCCAGCTATTCATGTACCCTTCGTAATCGCAATGGTTTTTGGCCCTATGCCTGGAATAGTAACATCTATTTTGGGTTATATCTACAAGAAACAAGACAGAGATGCAGCTGAAAACGCTGAAAATGAAGCATAAGAATAAACGATACTTTTGAAAAAGAAAAAAATATGAGTTATATTTTCTACTCAAGTTCGAGTAGATAGTCAACAACTCTGAAGATCATTGCTAATGGGGTTATTCCTGCACCAATTGCGCATATTATTCCAACTACTAATGACAGTGTTGCAATTCCAGCATAAGTTATACCGAAGTATATTCCTCCGAAAATTGCTATTACAATAGCGAATTGGAATAAAATCTTCCATGTGGCAATGTAAGCTTTGAAGATTTTTAGTGGTTGAGCAATTCGGTCATTCCTCGACCCTGTGTAAAGAAACGCTGCAGCAAATCCAATTAAGGCAAGAATTCCAGCAACGCCCATTATATACAAGCCGTAGTGGATTGTTGTACCAGCGAGAGCTATTGGATCATTTAGGAGGTCTGATAGTAATTGAGTAAAATCAACATTTCCTCTTTTGTCTGCAAAATAAAATCCAAGATATCCGAGCCCACCAGGTATTATAGAATAAATTATGGTCATCACAAGCATCACAACTGCTTGTTTAAATGCATCAAACAGATTAGCAAAAAATGAGTCTCTTTTGACAGGTTTTGGTTGTCCTTCTTTTTCTATTCGTCTAGGTGTCAAAATATCACCGAGTATCTTAAAAGATGTATCTGGTATATAAACGCTCTGCAACGTTTATTTACAGAATTCGATTAATAGATTTCCATACACATTTAATAGGGAGAAAAATAATCTAGTTTTATGAATAGTTGGGATTATACAACAGATGTACTAATTGTAGGATCGGGAGGAGGAGGGATGACTGCAGCTCTTGTGGCAAAGAAAGCAGGTTTAAAAGTTATTGTTATCGAAAAATCGCAATATTATGGTGGTTCTACAGCTCTCTCTGGCGGAGGTGTATGGGTACCAAATAATTATCTTCTAGAG
>JAEOTK010000371.1 GCA_016839875.1 Candidatus Heimdallarchaeota archaeon | reverse complement strand
TTACTAGAAGCTGCTGCTAAATTAAGAAATCGACTAAGAGAAAAAGGTGCTTTTGCATATGAAGAATTAATCAATCGCTTTAGAGAAAAAGGCGCTGGAGCTGCTGATTATGATATTAACCGATTTAGAGAGGTTGGTGCTGGAAAAGCAGTATTCGATACTAAAAGGAGAAGATTGCTTAGTATAGTAGCATTAATCGCTAAATCAGCATTATACGCATTCTTAATTACAGCTTCAATAGTCCTTGGAGTTGTTGGAATAGCAGCATTGTATTATTACGCAATTTAGAATTTGAGTATTAGTACTCCTATTCTTTTTTTTTTCGATTTTTTGCAGAAATCTTTTATTTAATTGTTCACACATATAATCGAACAGAGGTTTTTACTAAATGTCTACTTCTCCTAATGAACAGCTTGAATTGATTGAAAGCATGATTAGAGAAGGAGAGTTGAAAACAGCTGAGAAATTAGCTAAAGAACTAGAAAATGATGAAAATCTTGATGTGGTTGAAAGTCTTCGAACAAGAATTGCTCAACTATCAATCTTAGTAATGCATAATGATTTAGAAAAAGCTATAATGCTAGCAGACATTATTATTGATTTAAGTGAAGAACTACAACAACCAATTTTTACCATAGACGGGATGTTGTATAAGATAGAAGCACTAATGAATCTAATGAGAGTAGAAGAATGTGAAGAGTATATTGTTAAACTTGAAGACCTTCTAGATAAGCATACAAGTGATACTAATTCTGAATTTCTTAAAAGAGAAATTCACTATGCTATTGTTCTCGGGGGATGGTTTAGAAGTAAATATGATTTTGAAACATCTTTAGCACACTATAATCGAGCTTTATCATTGAATGATAAACTGAACGATAATTATTACCAAGCTGTCATATATCGAAAGATAGCAGATGCACACTTCTACTCAGGAAATCTAGACCTCTCAATGCAAAATTATAATAATGGATTGCAGATTTCTACAGAATTTAATTTCAGAAGAAATATTGCACATACTTATCTCATGATTGCAGGTATTAGATTCAAAGAGGATCAATTAAAGGAAGCTCTTAAACTAGAAAAGCAAAGCATAGCTATCTGGGAAGAATTGGAGGATGAATATCAAATAGCTCTAAGTAGTCAGCATTTGGCATTTATATACAACGGAATGGGAGAACTAGAAAAATCATTGAAGGAATTCGAAAAAAGCAAGGAGTATTTTAGCAGAATTAACAGGCCAGATCGCGTTGCATATGTATTGCTAAATATTGGACATGTTCAACAATTAAAGGGAGAATATGATATCGCTCTTGCTGCATATGATGAGTACTATAAATTTAGTGAAGAAGTGAAAGATGAACTCAATCTTGGAATAGGCCACAACAGAATTGGTAGAGTTCTTGTCCTAAAAGGTGAGTTAGATGAAGCTCTGTTGCATTTTGAAAGAGCTATGAACATAATTAAGCAACACAAAATGGAAGACACTCTTGGTGAGATTTATTTCAGTTTAGGAGAGTTATATCTAAAAAAAGCTGATTTGAAGAAGTCAATGGATTATCATTTACAGTCACTTAATTTGAGAGAAAAAATGAAAATAAGTGATAAATTAAGTAAGATAGCTTCCTCGTTGAAATGTTTAATAGTGCTATGTTTGTTTTCAGAACTAAATAATGAAGCAATGGAATACTTAGATAGATTAGAACTTTTATCAATTGACACAGATAATGTGATAATTAACCAACTATACCAGTTATCAAAAGCAATATTGTGTAAATACAGTGAAAGTTCCGAAGAAAACGTAGAAGCGAAAAATGCATTAGTACAAATGATTGAAGAAGACATTGTTGATTATAATATCTCTGTAGAGGTTATATTACATCTATGTGAAATTCTGCTTCTGGAATTGAGTAGTTCAAGTGACTTAACAATTCTTGATAAAGTTAAAGGCTTCATTGTACAATTGATTGATATTGCTTCAAAACAGAACCTGTTTGCTCTCAAGGCAGAAGCATATTTGTTACAAGCGCAATTATCTCTTATTGAATTGAAAACAAGTAGAGCTCAACAGCTGTTAGTAGATGCTCAAAAAATCGCAGAAGATAAGGGAATCCATAGATTAGCTATACGAATTTCTAACGAACACGATCAATTGTTAGATAAATTAGATCACTGGACTGAATTTACAATGAAGTTACCTTCAATTGCTGAGAAACTTGAATTAACTCATATTGAAGAGATGCTTAATCAAATGATAAAGAAGAGAATGATTGATATTGAAACTGATATTAAGGAAGAGGAATTACCAGCATTATTTCTAGTACTCAATGAAACAGGTTCTGTACTTTACACTGAAGTTCTTAACGAGAATATAGATGAAAACAGCAAAAATGAATTTATCGAGAACATACACAAATTGATACTTGAAAATGAACCTGAAATAGCTCATAGAAAGAGATTTCATGATTATACTTATCTATTAAGAAAAATGGACCCATGTGTTTTATGTTATGCATTTATTGGAAAATCCTATTCTGGATTACAAAAACTTCATGAGCTATCCAAAGTTATTGGAAAACCCTCCCCACTGTGGGATATCCTGATGGATTCAAATGATAAAGACAAAAAAATAAGTTACATTGACAGTTTAGCTATCTCAAAAAGTGTAGCCAATATTCTATTAAAAGAAAAATAGAAAAAAAGAAAAATGTTATTACTATTTCTTACGTTTTCGTATGGTCAGGATAGTAGCCACTGATACTAAACCTACCAAGATAGGTATAAATTGGTAAGGCGTTTCTATGGGATCTGGGCATTCCTCACACTCTTCGCACACCTCGCACTCCTCACATTCCTCACACTGTGGGCACTCGCAATCATAACATGTTACATTATATATGTCAATAGCAGGATCTAACAAAACTCCAGCTACATATTCGACGTTCTCATCTGTATATGCCCATACTTTGAGAGTTTCATTCATCTTACTCATGTTATATGCTTCAATAACAGCTCCATTACCTTCTATATAGGTGTGAATTCGATTGCATGTGAAATAGCAAGACAAATCAAAGATAATATCAGGGATATTTGATTGAGCTGCTAGAGTGTCTTGTGTTACAACTGGAGTATATCCTCCTCCACCACCCCAGCATTCAACTTCTCTACAAAAAACAGAGTTTGCAGTCGCACCAAAACCTCCTAAGTTCTCAGCTATAACTGTTATGTTGTTGTGATCTCCTTCAACAAAGACATCATTTATGTCTATTTCACCCTCAAACGTGTCTGAGCCTGGATCTGCATCAGGATATATTTTTAATGATAATGGAGGGGGAGTAATTCCATAATCTTTGTAAGACCAAGTAACATTAAAATCAAGACTGATATTCAACCAAACATTATTGTGGTATACATCTACTGTTGATAAATTGGTGTCTGTATCATAAACTAGAATTCTTAAAATCCCTGAGGATGACATGTCGGTTAGATTGAAAAGGATAACGGGTGGAGTTTCGATTGCCTTTAATTCGGGTATTCTAGTTTTTTCTTCAAGAGTTGAGTTTGTGATGAAGCTTAGTGAAAGTAACAAAGAACAAATAAGTAGCAAAATGAAAAATTTGATTTTCTTTTTCATAAATATTAACTAAATTTTCTTTATACTTAAACATTATCTCGAAAAAATAGTGATTTTTCCGACAAAAATGGATTCTAGGTCATCGTTTCCTTTAATCTACTTTAATTTTCATTTATCTTGGAGAACTTTTTTATAAATAAGACTGAATCATTGTGTACTATTGAAAAACAGAACCTTCTCCTCTGTAGTTGTGTCTATTTTGGTAATAACACTATTTGCTTCTATAGGAGAAAAAACCTTCTGTACTATTCTAGATGATGATAATTTAATTAGCAATGATTACTCTGGATATCCAATTCTTATAACAAATCTAACAACAAGGATTTTTATCGAAAACGAAAATGAAATTTTTGTAACTGATGAAATAACTATTCTAAATAACCAAAACCAATCTCTAACCCAAGTAATCATAAAAATAGATCCACCATTCCGGCAATTGGAAGTAAATGATCTAACTCAAACCCCCCTATCTTTCGCTCCCATTTTTAGTCCTAATTTAATTTTAGTAGATTTAGGAACTGAATTGGTTCTTAATGAGACGATATCGTTTAAAATGACTTATCTTATAGACACTCCAGCAATAAGAACAGCTGGTAGACCTCCGCGTTATCTATTTTTCTTCAATAGAACTGCATCATATCCCATTCTAAACTATTTATTAACAATTAGAATTCCTAGAGATAGTTTTATTCCTGATGATATTAGTATCCCATACTTTCCAGAAGTGACAGATGTACAAGAGACAGGAAAAGTGGTTTATCTAAATTGGGAATTTCGTGATATCGATGAAAATCAGGTAGTTTATGTTCATGTTTTCTACGAAGAAAGAACAGCTTTAGTCCAATCTGCCTGGATTATCATTATTACTTTGGCAGGGGGTATAAGTGTAGGAGCTGTAGTTGTATTCTTATTGATGAAAAGAAAAGAACGAGGTATTCTTAAAGAAATTACTTCGATATATTTGACAGACGATCAAAAAGAAATATTAACAATTGTTGTAGAAAATGAAGGGAAAATTATTCAAGGAGATTTAATAAGGATTTCAGGTTTCTCGAAATCAAAAATATCTAGGAATTTAACCCCTCTAGAAGCAAATGGTTTCATAAATAGAGAGAGGTGGGGAAGAGAATCAAAGATATTTCTGACAGATAAGGGGAAGAAGGTGTTGAAATGATGGCTGATGCAATAGTTGTACAATTATCTCAAAACAAACCAATCCAACTTCTCAAAAGAGAGGTTGAGAAAATGTGGATAGTGAGGAATTGAAGAAGAAAACTAGAATCATACTAGTAATTACTTTATCTATCATACTAGTTGTATCTATTTTCACAATTCTATTCACTACACTCAGGTCAAAAAATCCCTATGTTGCTCATGATCCCATTATTATATGGACAGATGAAGATTATAACTTTTATAATATTCCTGGGGAAGGAACACAAGACAATCCATATGTCATAGAGAATTACAATATTACAACTGAGCATGGATATGGAGTTTTCATTTCTGATACAACAAAGTACATTACTATCAGAAATTGCTATTTTAACGCTCATTATGATGGAATTCACATTGAGAATGCAGCAGAAAAGACCATTTTAATTGAAAATAACATTTGTGAATACAGTCAAAATGGAATATCTATAGTAGGTTCTTATTATGCAGCAGTAATTAACAATACCTGTAACAACAACTATCAAAATGGTATTAGCTTACATCAGTCTGACTATAGCACAACTACAGATAATACCTGCAATAATAATGAAAACGCTGGAATAATTTCATTGAGGACATATTTTAGTTCTATCCTAAATAATAATTGCACTGGGAATGGGGATAGTGGAATATATTCCAACAATGGGTACAATATTACAGTCTCAAACAACTATTGCGGTTCTAATGATTTTGGTATCTCAATTTCAAATTCAGAAATTTCACAGATTAATGGTAATATAATAACAAGAAATCTAATTGGAATAAGCTTACAAGTAGCAGATAATACTACTATTCGGATGAACTATTTCAAGGAGAATGATCAATATGCAGTTGAGATTATTATAGATGAATCAAATCCTAGTGCAAATTCGAGTTATAATGTGATTTATCATAACAGCTTTATAGATAATAATCCAGAAGGTTTTTCTCAAGCTTATTGTGATTTTGTTAATACTTTCTGGTATGACATTACTCAAATGGAAGGCAACTTCTGGAGCGACTGGATTTCAGGGACTTATGTTATTGAAAGTCCTTTTCTAATTGAAGATTTGTATCCTTTAACGGAATCTCTGCATGAAATAGGTTTTATAGTTTATTGAAATCAAAAAGAATCATCAATTTAATTAATTTTCGAGAATTGATTTATAATTCTCTTTTTTCCTTGCAATAGTTGTTCAACAGTTGAAAAAAAACACTTCACGATTTCTTATATTTTAAGAATAAATTGTTCCATAACTAAAGTTCTAAACTTCTGTGGTGATAAAAATATGAAAAAAACAACTAAAAAAATAGCACTTACTGCAAGTCTAATAGTTACTCTGTTTCTATTCTCTATGCAATACAGTGCAATAGTTCTGCAATCTTCCATTGAATTAGCGAATAACGATCCCCCTAAACTCAATGTTGATCCGTCTATCTTTATCGATGAGGATTCTGATTTTCTTGCTTTTCCAGGAGACGGTAATGAAACCCACCCTTATCTCATTCAAGGATATGATATCCTGGGAGATGAAGAGCCTTATGGGTTTCCTTTAAATTCCTGTATTGTAGTAGCTAACACTACAAAACATTTCATTATTCAAAATAACATTTTAACCGAAGGACATAGTGGTATATATATTGAAAGCGTTGCTCCAGGTACTGCGAAGATAATTGACAATGAAATCTATTCAGGTATTTTTGGGATTTGCGTGAAAAACGTTACAGGAGCTATTATTGAAAATTGCTTTATCGATAATATAAATGACGATGCAGGAATGTTGCTTGAAAATTGTCATGATTGTAATATAACTGATAACGTAATAAGTGAAATTACAATTGATGCATTCAGGTGGCCAGATGTTTTGTGCCATGGCATCCATATATCTGGATGCACAGGGCTTAATATCCTCAACAATGAATTGTATGACTGTTATCAAGAATCCGTATACATTGTATCTTCCAGTGATATTTTACTACAAACGAACTATGTACATGATTGTAACGCTCCTACAGCAGGGGTCGTAATAGATGTTGGTGGTTCAATATCACTAATAAATACTGACTCTTCAACACTTTACAACAATACTTTGCAACATAATCTTCAAGGAGGAAATATCTACACCTATCTGTGTGATGATATTTTAATAAATGAAAACATCATCAGTGAAACTAATAGTGTAGGTATAAATATGAAGACAACAACTAACAGTTTCATAACATGGACTGAAATTTCAGATCATCCATCACATGGTGTATCTATTTGGCAAGGTGGAGGAGACAATGTAATACATCACAATCATTTCACAAACAACAATCCTGGTGGAACCTCTCAAGCAGCAGATTATAGCTCAAACAATGTTTGGTATGATGTAGCTACAAGCGCAGGCAACTGGTGGAGTGATTGGAGTGGAGGAGATTAT
>JAEOTK010000370.1 GCA_016839875.1 Candidatus Heimdallarchaeota archaeon | reverse complement strand
GTAAGTCAAATTCTGTTGTATGATATCCACCATGATATAAATCAAAAACAATTACTGCGTTTGATACATTAATATATGAGGGTGGTGGAAGTGCAGCGGGAGACAACATACCGGCAATCATTCCCACGATTAGAATTGATGCTAAGATATATTTTCTTTTCATATAATTTCACCGCACATTAATGTGCACCAATACATTAAAGAAGACTTTTTTAAATGTTTCCCAAAGAAATATCGAAATAAACTATTGAAGTAAAACATCTTTTCATCAAAAATTTATTTAATATTTATATTATTTTAATAATTGGAATAGATTTCTAAAATAAAGAAAACATTGTTGATATTTGCTAAAGCTTCGAAAATCAAAAGAACTATGTGCGTTATATTTTATCACACTGGTTATTTTCGATAAAATCTTCACTATGATTCTATGCTTTTGAGATAATTAGGAAATATAAAAAATGCAGAATTTATACAGAGATGATTATTTCGATTTCAATTAAACTAATAATATTCAAGTAGTTTGCTGTTTAATTCCGACAATATTACGCATGTTTATAATTAGTGCAACTCTAGTCTGATTACGAAAGAGTAAAACTTACAACGCTAACATCTTACATAACTAGAACACTAATTCGTTCGTGATAAAATCATGATTGATTTATTACTAATTAAAGATAATAAGTTAAAAAATATCAACTCACAAACTGTTGCTGGGATAGGGGACAGCATATTAGTCTCGGGGAATGAAAATAGTGTTCCATTTGCCCAACCACAAAGAGATCACAAGTTACATATTTTACTAATTTCACCTATTGGAACAATAATTGATTCGAGCCAAGTCCGTTTAAATGAAACTGGATTGCAGAGAATCTATACTTTTCCAATTACTGAGGATCTATACTCTGGATCTTATGTAATGCAAATTGATGGAGATTTCAAGAGAAGAGACAAGATTAATATCAAAACAAATAAGCAATTACTCAATAGGTGGATTTTCTCTTATGGAGTTAATATCAACAATCCAAATAATGTTCCTCTAAATAATTTTGTTTTAGACGTAGTGATTCCCCCCAATATATCTCCTATTCAGCAAGTTACTAAACTCATCTCGAATTTTAAACCATCAAAACTTGTTAGTGATAAAGATGGTAATAGATGGTTGAGATTTTCTTTTCCACAAATTGCACCAAATGAGACTATTAAAATTGCATATAGAGCGTTTGTTATCACAAGAATTATTGCATATGACATTACACGAATAAAGAACGAAGAGGATATTAAAGAGAATCTCTATCCTGAAACTTTCGAGACATATACAAAACCTGAACCTTTTATTGAGGCAACACATCCAGCAATTCTAAAAATTACTCGTAAATTTACTTCATATTCTCCTTTAGGTAAGATTTTTGCATTTTTGAAGTTCATCAAAAACAATTTTGATTATATTCCTCTTGATGGTGATTTTGGACCGATATTTGCTTTAGAAAATCGTTACGGAGACTGTACAGAATTTGCTACACTTTTTGTAAGTCTCTGCAGAGCTGCAAACATTCCAGCAAGACTAACGACTAGTATAATTTTAAACGAATTAGAAGGTTGGGAATATCATTCTCAAGCAGAATTCTTCACCAAGGGTATTTGGTTTCCAATTGATCCAACATTACAACAAGATATTCGATATCTCTATAGAAATCCTAACTGCATAATTCTTCAGAGAGGAAATACTCTAGGAGATTCTCCAACCAGAGAAATAAGATATCGTTATGATAACATAGAAAACTTAGATTTGAATGTTCGCACACATAAAGAAGCTGTTTATGATAAGAGTCGCATCGTAGGTAAAGTTTCTGAATCACTTTCAGAGAAAAAACTACAGGATAAGGGATCATTTTTCGAGCATGTAACATGGAATTTTTCAATCCCTAGTTTAGATCTTGAACAACAAGAGAAGAAAATAGAAATTAAAGCTATTTCTCCAGAGACTGCACCTATTCATAAGCCATTTAGTATACCAGTACATTTGTACAATAGAAATGATGAAGAGATTATTGGTACTTTGAGAGTTTCATTTGTTAGAGGGGGAATTTACACAAGTCAACTTTATTCTATGAAGTTGGATAAGAATTCTCATGAACCAAAGATGGTTGAAATTCCAGCAACCAATTTTCTTGGAAGTACTCTTATAGAACTCATATTTCAGGATGAAAATGGGGGGAAAATAGGATACGAACAGAAAAAAATTCTTTTCCAATAAAATCAAAAAAAGAAAAAAAGAAAGGAATTAGATTCCAGTTATTGCTTCTGCTCTTGAACCTAAAATAACATTTGTTACGAATAGACTAAATATTTGTAAGAGCATCAATATTACTCCTAAAGCGCAGAATATCTGGAATTTAAGTGGATTCCATGCCATTAACCATGTTAAGGTTCCAGCTCTTGCTTCAAATATCAAGAAAATTGTTGTCGAAACCTCAGATAAACAGTAAATAAAGGAAACCAAAGAACCTGCAAATACATTTAGAGAGATTAATGGAATTGTAATCTTGCTGAAAGTCTTCATTCTACTTGCACCAAGATTGAAGGATGCTTCTTCAAGAACCTCATCTGTTTGTTGCAATCCTGCAAATGCAGATCTTACAGTGAATGGAATCTTCCTAATAGTATAGCTCAAAACTAGTAGAGTAACAGCAACCCCTATGAATGGATCGAGTCTAAGTGATCCTGTTACATTAGCCATCATGTTGTTGAACCAATTTGGATTTGCTGCAGCTATGCCACTCCAATCGAATGTTCTATAGTATCCTATTGCTAAAACTATCCCAGGAATTGCAATTGGAAGTGTTACTAATGCATCCAAGATAGTTCTTCCTCTGAAGTTCTTCCTGCTTATAACATATGCAGCTAAAGAGCCTATTATTATTATCAATATCGTGGCCGTAATACTGTAAATGAGCGTATTCACCAAGAACGGCGGAATATTGTAAATAGACGAAACAAAAATTAACTTGTAATTTTCAAACGTAAATTGTATATCCGCGGCCGTAGTTGGCCCAAGTGTCTTCATAATAGACATTAGGAAAACTCCCACATGCACTAATAGTGAAAAAGCAAATAAAAGTACTAGAAATGGATATATGAAGAGCAATTTCCACTTTGGCTTAGACATTCTATATTCTCCAGCTCTACCTTTACTGATCATTGAATATTTACGCAAAGAAACATACTTTCTGATTACTAGAAAACCAAGTAACGCTATTATAAGGAGGATTGTTCCTAAAACAAGTACTTCAGGCTTGATAACTGGTGAACCTGCCGTTTGAAATTTTTCAAATATCCAATAAGTAAGATATTCTTTAGCAGCATTATCACCCATTGCAGCAAAGATAATAGGAGTCCCAACATCTTCCATTGCTAGAATCAGTACTAAGATTGAACCAGCACCAATACCTGGCATAGCAAGAGGTAATGTAACTGAAGTAAATAATTTGAGCTTTCCTGCACCAAGGTTTTCAGCTGATTCCTCCATGCTAGGGTCAATATTGATAAATGAGGAAAATGCATTTAGATAGACTAAAGCATAGAAATGGGAGGATTGAACAAAACATATTGCCACAAATCCAGTAATTATGATTTTGGTACTGAATAAAGGTACAAGAATGAAATTATTAACAAAACCTGAAGGTCCTAGAATCAAACGAAATCCCATACCTGATATAAATGGCGGGATGATTAATGGAGCTAAAGCTAACATACTTACAATCTTCTTTCCAGGAAACTCATATCTCGCTAAAATGAAAGCAAGAGCTGTACCAAGTAAAATCGAAAATAGGGTGGTAGCTACTCCTAAAATTATAGTATTTATTATCACGCCTCTATTCTTTCCACTGAATGTGTGAATTCTTATTACATGTGTATCATTATAAATAGCAAGTTCAACAAAAAGTGATGGAGAAGAAATATCGAAGATAAAAGTACCTCCTTTCTCTTGAGCGAGAAAAAGCCTATCATTTAGTTCATCAACAAAAATATCTTGAGTTCGATAAAGTGCAGATTGATATCTTGTGGTTTCGTAGATATCAGAAGCATTACTAATATCTAGCATCTTAACCCCATAATCGAAAGTTAGATCGTTAATTATTGAAACAAAAGCATAATCCCCAAATACATCAACACCTTGAGACTTTTCACCACTTATTTCATTTTCTAGTGCTCCAAGATATGTTACATCTAAGGGATTACTAATGTTGAGCATGGCAAAACCGTCGTTATGAGCTATGAATGCTACATCGTCAATGATCTTGATATCTTGAGTTCTTAAAGCACCAGTCTGTATAGCAGGAAACACTGTGTAGGTCTGAATCATTATTGGATCATATGGGTCACTGATATCATAAATCATTAATCCAGTGGAGTAACCGACGATATATACATAAGAATCTTTAATTGCTAAATCATAAACATCCGTATCTATTGTAACATTTGAAACAAGTTCAGGTGTTGTAACATCTGATACATCAATGATTGTGAAACCTTTTCCGTTTTTATCAAGGAAAACTAAATCATTGGATAGATGTATGAAATTTGTAGTTGAAGTATTGGCTATTTTTGGAGTGAAAGATATTGGAACAAAATCATTCATAATATCAGATAAATTGAATATTACTAAACCGCTTAAACCTCCAGCAGCATAGAGAAAATCTCCTTCTATAACCATATCTGAGAATGAGGAAACTTCATCTGAATAATCAGTGATTTCAACAACATCATCAATGTCAGAGATGTTTAAAACTTCTATTCCTTGCGTTTTCTCCGAAACAAATATTAAATCATCTTTATATTCAAATGAAGTTGCAGATCCACCTAAATCTTGATCACTCTTTTCATAGAAATGAGTAAACGGATCTCCAGCGGGAATGAAGAATTCATTTTCTTCTGAAGTCATATTGAATACATTAGCAATTGGTTGTCCTGACCAGGCACCTTCAAAGTATACCGCTCCAGAGAGGACTGTAAAAAGAGGTATAATCATCCATACTACGAAGACGAAAACAACAACCACTATAATGAAATTTGTAGAAGGGTCTCTTAATAGTTTCTTGTAAAGGATATCGATAATAGAACCTCGACCTTTTTTCCCACTTTTTTCTTTATTCTCTACTTTTGTTTTCTTTTTAGAACCTGCCATCTCAAACATTCCATTTTCTTATTCTCGAGTATCATATTAATTAAGACTTTTTGAATTTTCTCCCTCAAATTTATAAAAAATGAAAGAGAAATAAAAAAAAACTCAAAGAGTAATAGTAAAAACAAAGAAAAAAAAGAAAAAGTAAGGTTATTTTTGTTTTCTTTTGCGCAAAATAGTCAATGCTGCTATGAACATTGTTGATATAATAGCAGGAGCGATAAAGAATGGTGTACCATTAGTTTCTTCACATGTTCCCTCAATCTGGCAGATTATATTAGCATATCTTGCTTTTGCCATAGAACGCCATTGTGATTCTAGTTCTGAAGCTCGCACTGTACCACTCTGATATTCCTCATTCTGTGTAATTGCTTCTGCCATTGTATATGGTACTTCTCCCATTTCATAGGCTAGATCTTGAAATTGAGTACCATTTATATCTTCATCTTCTAATGCAGTAAGAAGGGTTCCCCAAGTATTTCTAAGGTTGTTGTGTAAACCAGAGATGGTTTCATGGTAGTAATATATTGTAAATTGTAGTAAATCTGTCTCTAGATTTTCATCAAAGTCTATACCTTCATTTACAAGGGTATCATTGTAAAGAGAATAAAGATCTGTTCTTGTTTGTCCGTAAGGAGTCAAAAAGGCTTCTGCAACTGCGGGAAGTCTGTCTAATCCTTCGTGCATCCAAGTATTTTGACCATCTAGTGAGAAAAGATACTCAAAGAACGCGTAAGCACCGTCAAAATTGTCACAATTAGCTGCAATTGCGACAGGATCTCCATTAACTATAGATTGCCCTTCTGGTATAATGTATTCAGTATTTGGGTTTTCTCGTTTAGCGATAACACCATAGAAATCAATGGTCATACCAATACCAACATCACCAGAAACTACAGCAGCTCTAGTATCAACAGAACCAGGATAAATACCAGCATTGGCACCTATTCTTGTTAGAATAGACCACCCATCTTCCCATCCAAAAGCTTGTAGTATAATTGAAACAATTTTGGTATTAGATGTAGTAGTAGGTGGATCTCCAAAACTTATAGCTCTTATGTTTGGACCAAGATAGTATGTAGGAGTGGCTAATTCTTCCCATGTATTAGGAACTGGAAGACCATGGTCATCTAAGAAATCATGATTTACAGTAAATCCGAATGATGAAATTGCATTACCAATCCATATGAGATTATCTGATTCATCCCATGATTTAATAGCTAAGCCAGCAACTTCATTGGGAACTTTAGCGTCTAATAAATCAATTAGTGTTTGATTATCAATGTGATGGAGTAATCCATAATCATCCATAGTGTTAAACAGTGCGGGACCTCCGCCCCAAGCTACATCGATAGATTTACTTTCATCTTCAAGAAGAGTTTTCCATCCAGCATCAGTTGATGCTGTTTTGAAGACTAAATCAGTGATTCCAGCATTTATTGCGTAATCTGAAGTTAGAAATTCAGCTTCAAATTCATTTTGTATTGTTACATCATGTCTTGTTACGAATGTTAATACTGAAGCTTGATTCAGATTTTCAGATGCAACAGGACCATTGTCAACAATAGCATTAGTCATAAGAACAGTCGTACCAAAAGTTAACGCTGTAATTAATATTATAACTAAAAATATTTTTTTCATTTTCATTTTATCTTCAACCTTTTTGTTGATATCCAATAAATATCAAAATATATTCAGAGTATCAGACTATAAATTTTTTGTAGTGATGAAAAAACAACTGCTTTAGTTAGTTATTTATCTATTTTAATAACTTAATAGATTTTTTTATCATTTTTATCTTTTTTAATTCCATTTTGTCATAGAACAAAATTCAATAATGTGAGATTTGTTTTATGCAAGATAATATAAAATTGTGATTAAATGAAAAATAAACTTGTAGTTTACATTGTAGTGCTAACTTTGATATCTTCTTTTGTTGGTTTTAATCTTACAACAGAAGGTTCAACTGTAGTGAAATTTCAACAGAATGATTTTGCAGACTTTCAAGTTCCTCAATTCGATAATGCAGTAATAATTACTTGGGATGGAACTTCTTCTAAGTATATGGACAAATACCTAGATGATGGTTCACTCGTGAATACGCTAAGATTACTTGAAACTGGTTATAGGCAAAAGGTTAGAATAACCTCTCATAGAACAAGTACAGATCCAGGTCTTTCAACCATAGAATCAGGTTATGGTCCAGAAATTCATGGAATAACTTACAATATGTGGGGTGAAGGTACTTTGAAACTTTCAATCCCTGACAATCTCACAATCTCTGAAAGGCTTAAAGACGAATTCGGAAGCGATGTTAAGACAGGATTGGTATTTGCCTGGGGATTAACTAATGATATAAATTGGACATATATCAATCAAGCTCCAACAAGAGGTTCTATTTACGATAATAGTAAAAGCGATATAGATTATTTGATTGCTTCTGCTAACGTTTCTTGGCAACCTGGTGACGCTGAATCCTTAGCAGCATCCTTTCATGGTTTTGATGAAGGGCTTGGAATGTACAAATCCCCAGTTTTAGCTACAAACTATCTTGGTCAAAAAGCTGCAGATTGGATACCAACCGTTCAGAACGACAGGTTCTACTTGCGTGTTCATTTTACTCAACCCGATCAAGAAGGTCATGGATACGGTGATGATTCTGTGGAATATAAGAATGCGATGATAGAATGCGATGAAGCGGTTGGTCTAATTCTAGATGAACTTGAAGATGCTAATATCCTTGATAAAACCTTAGTACTTGTTGGTACCGACCATGGTATGTATCATACAGGTCACAACGCCGGTCCTTGGCCTGATGTTTCAGATGATTTAAATGAAATGGTTTTTGTTACAAGCGACACCTCTGTTCGTCACGAAGAATCAATAGCTGTTTCACAACAAGATATCGCTCCAACAGTTCTAGCAGTTATGGGAGTTGATCTCTCTCCACTCACACCCGCATACATTAATGATGATGATACTGGAATTCCATTCTGGGAAAAAACTGATGATAAAGATCCCAATATCAAGGACGTTTACTTTAAAACAAAAGATATGGATGGTTTTAGTTTCATCACTGCAGGATCAGAAATTAAAGGTACATTTGATCTTAAACTGGATATTATAGAATGGAGTCCTCTAAGAACAGCGACTGTTCAAATCGGTGATAATGTCATAGATGCAGATTTCAATTCATCAAAAAGTGTTCTATGGTATGATTTAAATCCAAAGAATATTGGAAAAGGAGTTCAAACTTTATCATTTACGCTGATTGATCCTTTTGGAAACGAAACTACAGACGAAATAAGTCTTACGCTGCAAGCACCAGCTTCTCTCTGGGCATCAATTTTACCGATTCTTGCAATAGGTTCAATCATTACATTGAAACGGAAAAAGAGATAGATTCTTTTCTCTTTTTTTTTAATCTATTTGTCCCCAAGTGAGGAACTTACCGTCTTTTCTTTTAACTAAAACAGTGCCAAATTTTCTCCATTGCTCTTCTCTAAATCTCACAATGCTAAAGTCAGGAACATCTTTCTTTTTTTCACCTTTTAATAGCTCTATTTTTTTCTTTTCATCCTCAAAAAATAACTTACGTATGAATTTTCCTTCTTTAGGATCTTTATGAAGATCTTCAGCAAGATCCATGATCTGTTCTACAGGAAGGAGAGCAAAATATGGTTTGTGTTCCTTAAAGTAAACTGAGCCAGGGCAAACGACTTCATTATCTGCTTGATTTTTGCATTCGGTACAGAATACTAATTGACAGCCATTGCAGATCTCCCACCCTTCTAATGCAGCTTCCTTTAGAGTGCTCATTTTATTACATAAAGCACATCTAATATAATATTGCATCATTTCTTGGCTTTTCAAACTTTCCTGAACTCCGCAGCTATTCTTTTTCTTTCCTTCTCCCCAAATTCAATTTTCACTCTATAATAATATTGCCAACCTTT
>JAEOTK010000369.1 GCA_016839875.1 Candidatus Heimdallarchaeota archaeon | reverse complement strand
CAACAACAAACGGAGTAACTGGAGCTAATAATTTCAAACTAGTTATCAAAGCTTCAAATATCACTCTCAAAACAACAGGATCACTCCTATCCCGAGCTGTCTTGATATACCATCTACTCAAATCCAAAAACAAATTCTCAACAGTCCAAGGAACTTCACTCAATAAATAGCCATCATATTGTTTAGTCACCTTCTCAATTGTGCTATTCACCCTAGAAAGCATATACTTATCCTGAGGTTTCAAACTACCCAACTTAGGAATCTTCTCAGCTTCCAATAATAAATTACAAACATTCCAAAGAACTTCTAGATTCCTATACTTAACTTTCATATCTTCAAAGTTATATCTCAATTCAGAGCCAGGATTAGCTCCACCAATCATATAATATCGCATAGTATCAGAGCCCCACTTGTCAATAACTTCATATGGAGAAATTACATTTCCCAATGATTTAGACATCTTTCTACCTTGAGTATCATTTATCATTCCGTGAACATATACTGCTTTGTAAGGCAGTTTACCAACAGAAACTATGCTAGCCAATAAAAGCATACTAAACCATAATCTAACTTGTTCAGTCGCCTCTAAGATGAAATCTGCTGGCCATAATTTCTTAAACAAATCCGTTCTCTGAGGATAATACAAACAAGTGAATGAGGCAGAACCTGCGTCCAGCCAGACATCAATTATATCTGGAATCCTATCCATTTTACTTCCACACGAACATTTCAACTTAACTTTGTCAATCCAAGGTTTATGTAAGCTAGTAGGAATTTTATTAACAGCTAGTTTCTTCAACTCTTTAATAGAACCAACTACAACATGTTTCTTACATTTCTTACAAATCCAAATTGGTGCAGGGGTTCCCCAATATCTCTGTCTTGTAATACTATTATCTCTAAGATTATCTAGCCAGGAATTCATAGCTCTTGAACCAGCCCACTCAGGAACCCATTTGATTCTTTTATTCATAGCTTTTAATTTCTCTTTCAAATCTTCAACTTTCAAAAACCATTGTTTAGTCGCCCGAAAAACAACAGACTCATGACATCGCCAGCAATGAGGATATTCATGCTCTACATCTGCTGTAGTTATCAAACAACCATTGTCCCTAAAAGCTTCTATAAACTTTTCATCGTCTTTCTTAGCTGTCCAGCCAGCAAACTCACCCATCACTGTTGTTAACCTACCTTCCTCATCTAACTCATTAAACGGAGGAATTCCATATTTTCTACCAACTTCCTGATCTTCTGGTCCACAGCCAGGTGCGCAATGAACCAATCCAGAACCAGCAGAAGTATCTACATATTCTTTAGATAATAAAACTGTAAATGTTGCCGGAGCTTTATCTTTAATGTCTCTCAGTACTTTTAACTTACCTTCAAAAGGATGCTCATATTCTAAACCTTCCAAGTCAGTACCTTTCAAAGTACTCAATACTTCATACTTCTTATCAATTGAACCTAAGAAAATTCCAGCCAAAGGTGCTGCTATAATCCAAACTTCATTTCCAACTCTAGCTCTAACATATTCAACATCTGGGTTGACCATAACAGCTAAATTAAATGGAATTGTCCAAGGAGTTGTTGTCCAGATAACTAAGAATTCTTTTTTCTTACCTCTCAACCTGAATTTCAAAAATATTGATTCTTCTTTATCAGTTTCATATTCTAATTCGTGTTTAGCCAAAGCAGTTGCACAATTAGCACACCAAGTCATAACTTTCAAACCGCGATAAATTCTCCTTTTTTTATCAGCTTGCTTTAAAATCCACCATAAACCCTCCATAAATTCATTATCAATTGGCTTGTAAGCGTTTTTCAAATCCATCCAGACTGCAGTCCGAATCATATCCTCTTCCATTAAGTGCATGTTTTTTAGAGCCAAAGTTTCACATTTCTTTATGAACTTACCAACTCCGTATTTTTTAATATCTTCTTTGTGCGGCAGTTTCAGTTCTTTCATAACTGCAGAAGCAGTTGGCATTCCATGCATGTCCCATCCAGCTCTGTCCCAGACATTAAAGCCAGCTACTCTTTTATATCTTAGAACCATATCTTTGAGAGTATTATTCCAAGCGTGAGCAATATGAAATCTTCCAGAAGTGTATGGCGGGCCTTGCAAGAAGTAGAATGGCTTCTTGCCTAGCTTTTTCTGCTTCTCATAGATCTTCTTTTTCTTCCAGAAGTTCAGAACTTCCTTTTCTATCTTAATGGGATTATACTTTTGCATAGCAATAATCTCCTTTTAATAATTTAAAACACTTGTGGATAGGCATAGAATTTCTAACAGATCCGATAATCACCTATCTGAGTCATAAAGAATATAGAATAACTATACTTAAAAATGTTTTTATTTTCTTAGAACTTTTGGCTTTCCAGTTAGGTCAATAACTTTAGAAGGCTTTCCTTTTAGTGTTCCACCATCGATTACGTAGTCAGCTTTTAATTTAACTTCTTTTAGTGATTTAGGTGCTTTTTCTCCTGTGAGATTAGCGCTCGTAGTTACAAATGGAACTCCAGCTTCTTGTATTATTTTAGTAAATTTATGCTTTGGAATTCTTACTCCTAATGTATTATCAAAAGTAACATTCTTAGCTACACATTCTTTTTTCTTCTTTAATATGAAAGTATATGGACCTGGCAGCTTCTCTCTAACTTCTTTTTTAATCTCTAAGTTCTTAGCAATCCAATCAATAGAGGGAGCAATAACTGAGAAAGGACGATCAAATTGCTGCTTAATTTCTCTTATTTTCTTAACAGACTTAGCTAACTTAGCATTACACCCAATACCATAGACAGTATCAGTTGGGTAGATGAGTATAGCTCCTGATTTGATAGCTTTGATTATTTGCATATTCATTAGAAACAATAACTTCTTTAAAATCTATCCTTTCAATGAGTCATAATAGCATGATAATCTGGATCTAGTTCTGGCAAATCATCTGGTGAAACTTCTCCTACTGGAATTCCTTTCTCTTTTGCTATTCTATCAGTCAATTCCATTCTTTCTCTGCCTTTTTCATTAGGTTCAAATTTTCCACAAAGAAAGCCACCAAAAGCATTTGAAAGTGTCAAAGAAGATATTACTGTACCACATTCACAAGCGAGTCTATAAAAAAAAGAATCATGCTCTCCTATTCTTCCACCGCAAGTTGCGTAAGGCGTCTCTTGCTGAAAAAGACTCATCTTTGAACTAAGATTTTCATGTTCGAATGGACCATCTAAAATTTCTTCACTCGATTTAACTCCCAAAAATTCATAGTGCTTAAGCTCACATTTTTCATCATGTTCACAAAATTGACAGTAAGGGAAGTAATGCCCGTTTACAAATTTTAAGGACATATCGTCTTTGAGATACTAAAACTTATAAGCTTTAGCTATTAAAACATCTGATGGCAATCCAAGTATGGACAGAAAAGTATAGGCCGCAGAAGCTAAAAGACATAAAAGGTCAGGAAAAGATAAATTCTAGGTTAGAAGCATTTGTAAAAGCAGAATCTATGCCTCACTTACTTTTCGCAGGTCCGGCAGGTGTTGGAAAAACAACAGCTGCGTTAGCAATTTCTAAAGAAATCTATGGAGAAACTTGGAGAGATAATATCTTAGAATTAAATGCATCAGATGAGAGAGGGATAGATGTTGTTAGAGTTAAGATTAAAGATTTTGCCCGAACAAAAGCAATAGAAGAAGTTCCATTT
>JAEOTK010000368.1 GCA_016839875.1 Candidatus Heimdallarchaeota archaeon | reverse complement strand
GTTTTTAAAAAAAATCCTTAAATAAATATAATATAAAAACAAAAACAAAAAAAAAAAAAAAAAAAAAAAAAAAAAAAAAAAAAAAAATAAAAGAATAAAATAGGAAGATTTTATCTTCTTTTTCTTCTTCCTAAAATAGATAGCCCAATTAGAGATAACAAGGTTATAACTACAGGTAAAACAGGATCACCTGTGAATTTAGCTTTTTCTATTTCAAAGCTATATCTGACTATTTGTTCATTATGTGCTTTATCTCTTGATTTTATTATGATGTAATGTGCTCCTTCTTCGTCAGGAACAGTCACATTATATGGAGATCCTGCCATACTGAACATATCTTGATATGCTCCCCCATCCCAAGAATATTCGTTTGAACTTAGATGTGGTTCTGTTATACTAATCTGGATTATTTGACCTGCTGTTACTATAGAATTGTTAGATAATCCAACTAGTTGAATTACAGGTTTAGTATCGTCAGTAATACATCGCAGATTTGCTTCTGCAGTATTTCCAAAATAATCAACTGCATTGATTGTGAGAATGTGTTGTCCATCTCCTACCGGGTAATAGATATCTGTAGCACTAGTTAATGGTAAAGGAGCACCTGCATCCCAGTAATAGGTAAGAGAGAGTATATCATCTGTTTGTATAATTAAATCGAGTTCTGTTCCTGATTGTCTGATTCTGTTCATTTCTGAATCTATTGCATCAACTACTGAATTCAGTGTAACATTGCATTTTCCTTCGTAATTTCCATCCACCCATTTAACAATCATATAGTAGGTTCCATCATCTGGAACAGAAAATATTGTTGAATCATTCAGAACAACTCCCAGGCTACAATTAGCTAATAGCATTGGATCTCCAAATTCATTTGGTTCTATGTCAAATATCAAAATATCTGCATCAATGAAATTAGTAATTAAATACTCTCCTCTGAGATAGTATATTTCTCCTTTTTCAAGATCCACTTGTCGAGCTGCAACATGAGAGCCATTTACTTTTCCTGATAGATCGAATACTTCAATTCCATCGAAGAATTCAGTAACAGCTTGTACAGCTGCTTCAGCTGAAACTAGTCCCCAACCTTCTACATAGTCTTTTGCTATTCTGTTTATTGTTGTTACTTGAGGAATTCCATCCCCGTCTCCGTCGTATGATTCTCCTCCAGCAGAGATACTTCCTTCTATATTTCGCACCTCTGATGTTGCCATACAAATAATCTGTTTTATCTTCTTTGCAGTATCCCAACCATAAGTATACATTCCTTCTTGCTTCATTGCATCTACAACTAATTGTGCTATACCTGCAACGAATGGGCATGCCATAGATGTTCCTTGCATTCCTCTGAAGTTATTAGCATATGAATCAACACCTGGTGAATACTGAACATAATCATTATAGTTGTATGCATCATCACCATCGCTTGAATCTGCAGCGAAAATTGGCTGATCTGGAGCTGTACTTCCACTTGATGCAAAAGATCCTCCTGGGGCGACCACATCAGGTCTCATATAGGAATCTGTCACACTACCTATACTACTGTAGTAAGTTATTTCTGCAGCTTTGTTAACCGCTCCTACGGCAATAACATCGGGACATGATGCTGGAGAAAAGATTCCTCCTGAAGATGTTCCACTATTTCCAGCTGCAACTACACAAACAATTCCTTTATCTCTTATTAGAGAGGATAATGCTGAATCAATTGATGAAACAACTGATGGCCAGCCTATGCTCAAACTTGCAACAGTAACTCCATAAGTTTGACCGTTATCATACAACCATTGGATAGCGTTAATTAGAGCTGTAGCTGATCCATATCCCATATCATCAAGAACCTTCAATGCAACAACACTGCTACCAGGGGCAACGCCAGCAAATGCTCCTCTTCCGTCACTGTAAGGATTAGACCAACCTGAATCATAAACTAGTTCTCCGGAATAAAAGTCATTACCTGCGCTTGCTTTGTTTCCCCACATTGGTGCATACCATCCTGCACTAGGTAATCCAACTGCGAAAGTACCAGGAGTAGAAGTGAATCCTGTTCCATAGTTATCTCCGATCCAGTGTGTCCCGTTGTGAATACCTACATAGGATGTTCCTGAATCTGCACATTCAAAGTTTAATGTAACCATTTGAGGACCATCAACATAAAACCAAGTACCATACCAGGCGTTACCTGCTGTATTCGGTAAAAATCCTGAATCTTGAATTTTACAAACGCCATTACTTACCACAGCACCTTTAGAAGCTGCAATAGAAGCACAATGTGTACCATGTTCTGCTTTATCAGTAGGAGTAAGATATTCATCACCTGATGTTGAATAATCTACCCCAGCAAAATCTTGCCAGTAGAGAAGATTGAAAGCAGAATCTGTATGAACATCATCTATTCCTGTATCTAGAATAGCTATAGCTGTTGTAGGATCTCCAATGTATCCATAATCTAGGGAAGTTTGCCAAACTTTTCTAATACCGAATGTTTCAGTAACATCGTAAAGTAAAGCTTCACCAACAGAATTCTCTTCTACAAAAACTACATTTGGCATGTTTCTTAATTGTAGCAAGGAGCTTGAAGTTCCCTTAATGTGGAAAGCATGGATAACACTGTATTCTGTTATTATGTCTATTCCAAGAGAATCTAGATAGAAGTACTCTGAACTACTAGCTTCTTTAGAGAAAGAGATAATAGCTTCATAGTAATTTTGTGGATTGCTTTCTTCTAGTGTTCTTTCAAATGAATCTTGTAAACAATTTCTGTCTAAATCTTGATTCAGAGCTACTTTGACTACTTGATTATCAACTTCTTGATTAGTAGAAAAACCAAATGAGTTGGATGTATCTCCAATTTTAGTTGTTTGTAAACTTGAATTTGCTGAGATAGTCAAACTACTCAAAAACATACTTAATACGAAAATAATTGCTATTTTATTTCTTAAAAACAACATACTGACCTCTTTATTCTCATAGGAATTTGGATATTTATAGTTAATGCAAGTATCCAATGGGAGCATCTATTCTGTCTTCTTTCTCATTGGTAAACTTAATCCATATCCCATTATGCAGCACACAAAACCAAATGCAAATACCAGAACTGGAGCATATTCCAGTTCATCAAATACATAGACACCCTTCATTGCAGCTAGATTAAGCAAAGCTATTATTCCAGAGAAAATGAGTGATACTAATCCCATATGTTTTATTTCGTCGTAAACATAAAATCCTACTATAAAACCACTTACAGAACTTAAACTTGCTGTAGATAGTGGAAAGAGTATTTGCCATTTTCCGGTTGCACTTGCGATTACTGCGAACAACTCATAAACTAAGGTAACTGCAAATAATCCAAGTAGAAGTGCTTTCAAATCTGCCTTTATTTTCTCATCTCTAGTCTCAATATCCTCGGATGTCATTTGACATTCAACCATCAGAAACTTATGAATGTATTTGAAAATTTGAGTGGAAAAATGAAATACATCCTGTGAAGAAAGTTCAAATATTAAGAAACATATAACTTAATGATTCGATGATTCTAGAAGAAAAGGTACGGCAAACAGTTCAACTTGCAGATGGAAGAAAGCTAGCTTATGCTGAATTAGGTGATCCTCAGGGCAAACCAGTATTTTATTTTCACGGTTTTCCTGGTTCGAGATTAGAAGCAAAGGTTATGCATGAGAAAGCAAAAGAAGTAGGATTAAGATTAATCTCTGTTGATCGTCCAGGATTTGGTTTATCGGATTTTCAACCTAATAGAAAAATCACTGATTGGCCACAAGATATAGAAGAATTAGCTAACCTTCTTAAATTTGACAAATTCAGCTTATTCGGTGTTTCAACTGGAGCTTGCTACGCTTTAGCTTGTGCTTCTTGTTTGGCAGACAGAATAAATAAAGTTGTTACAATCTCTGCTTTAGGTTCTATTGAATTTAAACGAAATGGTTTATATCCAAATCATAAATTTATTTTTGCGATAGCTAAATATCTCCCTTTTCTTTTCAAGATTTTTTTCTGGTTTATCAGATGTAGAAATTTAAGTAAGGAGGATGGAGGTGAAAGATATCTGAAGCTGAACTACAAGAATTTCTCAAAAAAGGATAGAATCTTACTTCAAGACTCCACGATCCTTGATATTATAGCAGAAGCTCATTGTGAAGCATTTCGAAGAGGACTTAAAGGGATAACCCACGAAGCAAAGCTGTTAGGCAGTCCATGGGGAATTGAATTTGAAAAAATCCCTAAAGAATTAGATATCTACCTTTTTCATGGTGTAGAAGATAAAATTGCCCAAGTTACTGCTACAATGGAAATCGAAAAATTGTTGCAAAACTGTAAAGCAACTTATTTTCAAAATGAAGGTCATATTTCTCTATTAGCTAACTCTAATCAAGAGATTTTCAGCACTTTAGGGATTGCATAATCTTGAAAACTTTTTAATCAACTTGTAAGTAATGCTAAATTCACTCATGAGCACTGCAGAAAAACAAGAGATTTTTGATGTTTGTATTGTAGGAGCTGGTCCAGCGGGTTCTTCTACTGCCTTTTATCTAGCTAAACAAGGAAAGAATGTTGTCTTATTAGACAAAGAAAAGTTCCCTCGAAGAAAAATCTGCGGAGACGCAGTTTCACAGAGGGCTCAAATGCATTTAGAGAGAATGGGAGTTCTTCAAGAAATCTTAGAAGAGAAGAAAGGCAGGTGGGCAGCAGTTGGAGGATTAGTCAGTCCGCGTAGAATCAGCTACATAGATAATTCAGCTGAAGAGATAGGAAGTCATCTAATGATTGCAATTAAAAGAGAGATATTAGATGAAAAAATGGTCAGAGCAGCTGAAAGAGAAGGAGTAGAGCTAATAGAAGAGTATAATGTCAAGAAAGTTAAATTTCAGCAAAAGCAAAAACATTGGTCAATCAAAGCTTTTGATGACGATAAACCAGAGATTAATGCTAAGATTTTGGTAGCTGCTGATGGCGCAGTATCAAAAATAGCCAGATCTATAGGGATTCTTGATTCTCCACCTGATGCTGTTTGTAGCAGTGTTTACATTGAAGCAGGAACTCATAGTTTTGAGGAAGATGGAGTCTGTTATTATACTAATTTTCTCGTCCCTGGATATGCTGCAATTTTCAAAGAAGCTGATGATGATCTTGTTTTCTGTTGTTATATTATTCCTGGAGGAAGGAGTAAAACATCTGATCTTCAACATATGCATCTAAACCTTCTGCAAGCAGATCCATACATTGTCAGGGCTATTGGTCCAGGTGCCAAAATTGAACCTCTGAAGTCTGCTCCTCTTAGACTTGGTGGAGTAAAGAAAAGTTACACAGATAATTTTCTAATGATTGGAGATGCTGCAGGACAAATTGATCCTTTAACAGGTGAAGGAATTCAGTATGCCATGGATGCGGGGGAGATAGCAGCTTCAGTTCTAGAAGAAGCTTTCAAAGATGAGGATTTTAGCGAGAGTAAGTTAAAGAAATATCAGAAACTGTGGATGAAATCATTTGGGAAAGATTTTATCTGGTCTGCAAGAATGGTTAGAGTTCTTGCTAGAATGCCTATTTTTCTAGATGCTTTTGCTTATCTTTGTAATAAGAAGGGACCATCGTATATGATCAAATGGGCAAAAATAATGACAGGTTCTCAACCCAAGTTAAGCTTCTTTATGCCAAATCTAGCTATACCTTTACTCCTTGCTGCACTTAGATTGAAGTTAAAAAGAATTTAGGATTCTTATGTATCTGATTTGAAAAATCTGATTGTTTGTATCACTAAATCTATAGGAATAAAAATAATGAAAAGTGCTGAAAAGAACATCCTAAAGACCAAAGTTGAGAAACCATCAAGTGCAGATTTATCTTCAACAGTAGTATGGTATCCCATACTTTGAAAACTTATCGGGAATCTTTGTTTACTTTCTGGTTTAGCTCCAGGTTGCTTGAATCTTTGCATGGAAAAGACGATTGCTACAAGGATGAAAACAGCTGTTCCCCAGAAATAATTATCTCTTAACCATAATACTGCTAAGGTTGTAAATACAACTAAACATCCTACAGATATCAATGCTCCTAAATCAAAAATAATTTTCCAACCAATCTCTTTTTTGGTAATTTCTTTTGACATAAAATCTTCCCTTAACTGATTGAATTGTACAAAAGGAGGAATATAAAACTATGTAATTACATCGAAGAAAGCATATTTCAGAAAGAAATATTAACTAAACTAGTCATGAACAGATTAACATGAAATGGCAAGACCATCCTGATAATCCATTAATCTCACCACCAAAAACATTCTTTTACAAAATCATTGGAGATCCTACTGTTCTTAATCCTGAAGAAACACCAGATGGCAAATGGCATATGTGGGCTAATACAGTTCCAGGATTACACCATTATACTTCAGATGATGGGATCAAATGGGTAAAGGAACCGAAGAATAGTTCAATGAATAAGTTTCGTTGGGGAATAAGATGTTCGATTCTTAAACAAGATCAAGATTATTATCTTTACTTTGAACAAACTCGTCTGTTAATTCTCAGAAACAGGATAGCAGTCTCTCATTCAACAGATTTGTACAATTGGTCTAAACCAACATTAGTCTTGAAACAATATTTACCTTGGGAAAGGCACAGCTGGATTACTAAAACTCTTCTATGTCCAGGTATAACTTTCCATCCTAAACAGAAGAAGTACTATCTGTTCTACTCTACTGGTTTGGTACCATTGAAAGGACCAAATGTTGCTGGTGTTATTGAACCAATTCATATTGGACTAGCTGTTAGTGACAATCCTTTTGGTCCGTTCACTAGAAGAGAAAAACCTGTTCTCAAACCAGATCCTAATGATCAGTGGTATAATCTTGGTGCAGGAGCAATGCAATGTTATTGGATTGAAGAACTCAATCTATTAGTCGGTCTAAACAATAGTATCTATAGACGAGAAACAGAAGCTGGTCCAGTAGACGGTAGCGCTATAATGATCTATACTTCTGAAGATGGAGAAGAATGGGAATTACGAACAACAGAACCAATCTTAGAACCAAATGAGGAAGGAAGATTCAAGTGGAAGGATGCTCTTGTTTATCAGATGGGATTAACATCATACAAAGACACCTATTATCTCTATTATAATGCTAGAAATAAAGAAGGAGTAGAGTATATCGGTCTCGCAACTTGCCCAATCAAAGATGTGCATGAATTTCTAATGAAGTAATAATCTATCCTGACAGTTTAGGATGTAGATTTCTTGGATGAAAAAACCGCGACCTCGACTAACAAGAAAAATCTTACCACAAGAATTTTAGTTTATGTGGTAAGACAGTTTTTCGAGATTTTTTCCGCGGTTTCAGAATCTTTCTAATGCGTTTTTCTTAATTTTCTAGATGCACCTAAAACAAGATAGGAACAAGTATTGTAAGATAGTAAAGATTGGATGCACCCAATACTACACTAAATAAGATGATAGTTGAATGTTATAATAACTACAAGAACTTCTCAAGTGTTCTTAATTCTTTTAATCCAATCATCAGATTTGTTTAAGTTGTAGAAACTATCGATATTTCCAACATCATACCAAAACTCTTCCTCTTTAACTCGTATATGAAAAACATCCCTTGTTTCATTCACTCTTCGTATTATTGGATCTGTTAATTCAATCTCTCCTCTCTGGGACACAGAAGTTTCTTCCAAATATTGGAAAATTGAAGGAGTAAATACATAGCATCCTGCATTATTCAAATTTGTATGAGGAGAATCTTTGGGTGGTTTCTCTATGAATTCTATTACTAAGTCATCCTTGTAATATACTGCAGCTCCTGAAGAGGGATCTTCTGTGGTATTGCAAACTAAGACCCAGTGTTTTTCTTTCTCTCGAAATTTATTTAAGACTCGTTTGTAAGCACTCCAACTAAGCAATATATCCCCATACGTTACAAGGGAGTTATCTTTCCCTACCCAATCTTTAGCAAGAAGTAATGCTCCTCCTGTTCCATTCAAATTTTGTTGGTGAATGAAATTAATCCTCAACTTCTTTCTCCAAGGATTTGTTTGGAAATTGGTTAGATATTCTTGATTTATCCATGATTCAATTTTGGAAGCTTGATGTCCAACAATCAAACAAATATCAGCAATCCCCATTTTAGCAATGCCATCCAGAATGTATTCCAATGCTGGTTTTCCGTGAAGTAACAATAGAGGCTTAGGAACATCATCAGTTAATTTTCCAAGCCGCGTTCCTTTTCCAGCTGCTAGGATTACTGCTTTTATTTGCTTCATTCGTGTTATTGTTTCTGAAGGCATGTAATTAATCTTACCTCTATGATTGCTTTACTATTTCAGCTCCGTTGTTTACTTCAACGGCATAACAATCATATCCTTCATCCAAAAATGTCTGAATAATTTCTTCTCGATTGTTTGGGGCATAAACAAACATTGTTCCCCCAAAACCACTTCCATTAATTTTTGCCCCAAGTGCTCCATTTTGCATAGCTAATTTCACCATTTCATCGATTTTAGGAACAGATACACCAATCTTATTTGAAAGAATTTCATGGTGTTCTAACAGTAGCTTGCCTAAGGTTTGAGAATCCAGTTCATTTCTATTAAGCAGTTTCAATGCCTTTTGAGTGATGTTTCTGTTTTCAAGTTGTCCCACAAGAATCTGTTGTTCATCTTGTGATAGCGATGGCAAGTAAGGTTTAACTTCTTCAACAGTTGTGGAAAATGGGTTGAAATCAGGTTTAATCTCACTTATATGTTTGAAGGATGAAAGAGAGAGTGATTTAATCATTTTTAAATTTTCAACAGTATTCTTCTTAATTCCAGAATCTGCTAGTATTAGTCCACCAATATTCTGTTTTATAGGGGTGGCAATAAAAGATGGGGATGATTCATTGTACAATAAGCCCCCTATTGATGAAGTAAAATGATCCATCTGACCACCAGCTTCATTGAATTCTAGTACCTCTGCTCTATAACCTAAATTAGCACGTGTATCTGGAGATATCTCTTTATTTCCAGTATGGAAGAGAAATGTAAGCCATGCAATGATTAATGCTGAGGAGCTGGATGCTCCTGCATTGATGGGAATATTTCCCGTTATTGTAACATTCCATGAATTGTGCCACTCAACACCATTATTTCTTGCAACATTAATACCAGATCGCAAATATTCACGATTTGTTTCGTATTTCAATAATTGATCCTCTGGTGGGACGTTCAAGATTAAAGGTTCAGTTTGACCGATATCTGGTTGAGAAATGTGAAAAGATACTGAATCCGAACTTGAAGTGGAAAGAGAACCCTCAATAAATATATAACGATCAATTGCAGCAGAAATTGTGGGATATCCCAAGTAATCCTGATGTTCACCAAATAAACATATTCTTCCAGGTGCTCTGATAAAAAGC
>JAEOTK010000055.1 GCA_016839875.1 Candidatus Heimdallarchaeota archaeon | reverse complement strand
CATTTTAGGAGGGACATTGTATCTTGATAATCCTCCCATACACCCACCTACAATCAATAGTGTTCCAGGGATTAGAAATAATTGATAACCAAAGAAGTAATTTCCAATGAAATCTGTATAGCGATCAATTAGAATCATAATGATGATTTCTGGTAATAATATTATTCCCCCCCATTTCAAGCAAAATAATCCCACAATTTTTAATTTCTCGTTTCTTGTTAAGCTTAAGATGTCGAGACTAACTTTTTTATCCTTTTTTTTGAATCGCTTAAACATCTTAATCACTTACAATATACTTGAAGAGAGAAACTGAATAAAATATCATCAAAATTGCTAGATGAATACCTAGGAATGTACCTACTATTGGACTATAACCTTCCAAAGGAATATCTTGAAAAGAAGCATAAACAAAAATAGTTCCTCCACCAACAAGCAGTGCAACACTAAAAGCTAAGGCAGCCATCATTTTTAGAATAACAGCATCAAACTGCCTGTCTGGTTTCAGCTTCTGTTTAGGTGGTATCTTTGGTCTGCTTAACCAAGACTTCTTTGGAGGTTTCTCTTCTGACATTTTATTCCCTGCTATTTATTCTTGCTCTTTTTCTATTATTTATTTGTTCACATTAATTTCCAAATTAAAACTTCCAATCTGTGTCTTTTGTGATTATGAAATTGATAGGTGTCAATTAGAGTAGATCATTTCTTTTTTGGTTTCTTCTTCTTCTTCTTCATCTTCGTACTCTCTTTTGAAGACGTTTCTTTTGTTATATCTTCCTGACTCAAGTAAATTCTTTCACCTTCTTCCTCAATAGTGACTTCCCTATGTGTGTGCATTTTCTCAACGATATAACGAGGTAGTTGTATCGTTCCATAGGTATCAAGATATACTTGGTGCATATCTCTGATGGTTTTCAACTTACCAGTTGGAGAATATCCAGATATCCTTCCATCAACAATTTGTATGAGCCTGTCAGTAGCTTTTGCAACATCAAAATCATGTGTTACCATAATAGCTGTTATACCATGTGTTTCATTTAGATGTTTGAAGTATTTCAAGAGATCTCCAGCAGTTTTACTATCCAATTCTCCGGTTGGTTCATCTGCAAGTAATAGATAAGGTTGATGAGCTAATGCACATGCAAGTCCGGCTCGTTGAACCTCTCCTCCAGACAGTTGTTGTGGTTTATGATTCATTCTTCTACTTAAACCAACTTCACCCAGAAGCTCTTTTGCTCTTCTTATTCTTTCTTCCCTTGGAATTCCTAACAGTCTCATAGGAATTTCGACATTTTCGAATATATTTATCTCCCAAATCAAATTTCTATTAGGTATTTGCCATAGAGTCCCAACTTTGTGTCTCCTGTATTTACTTCTGTCTTCTTCTGAAAGTTGATCTAATCTGATATCACCTACTCTTATGTGACCAGCAGAAGGTTCAGCCATTCCTGCTAAAACAAGTAAGAGTGTGGTTTTTCCACTTCCAGATGGTCCTATTATTGAGATAAATTCTCCTTCTTGTACATCTAACTCAATTCCTCTCAAAGCAGGAACTCTAATGCTATACTCTTGTGATTGATATATTTTTATGAGATCTCTGATTTCTATGAATGTCACTTTATCACCTATGCAGATTGTCTTAATTCAGTTCCTATTTCTTGTTTGGATAAGCTAACTGTTGGGATGGTTGCTCCAATTATTGCCGCACCTAATAAAGCAGTAAATGCGATTGCAATACTTCCAATTGGGAAACTTAGGAAATATGGAGGAATTATTCTATTTGTAGTCAACACTCCTAAGAGCATCGAAGATGTGACGTAACCAACTAATAATCCTAGTAATGACGAGAACATCAACAAAGCTACGTAGACTGATATATAGTAAATTATGAGCTGCTTTGATGATATCCCCATTGCTTTCATTGTAGCAATTTCTTTTGATTTATCTATCAATTGTATTGCAGCAAATAGAGAGAGAATTATTGCATTTATTGCAAATGACATCAGAAGTGTTGAATTAATTGCTGAGTATAATATTGAAGATCTGGGACTATCTGGTTTTACGAAGATTAAATCCTCTACACTTGTTACTGTACCTCCTGCAATACTTTCTATTTCTTCTGCTACTTCAGTTAGATCATACCCATCTTTTACATTTATGTATAAATACTGGATTAAATCTGATGGATGGACATCTATTTGGTCTATGAAGTCATTTCTAGCAACAAAGTGATAGTATATTGCACGGACATTATCTACAGAAATTTCTTTAAGTAATACTGGCCAGTAGGTGTATTCATCCTTAATTGTAATAGTTAGATTGACATCATCTGTTACACTACCTTTAGTATATTCCCAAGATGCATTATAAGCTAAATAGGTAATGGGTTTAGGTACATCTATCTCCCAATCCAATACTTGTATTTCATCCTTCTGTGCTAAGACTTCATTTGAACTATTCAATTTAGCAAGCATATCAACAACTGACTCTTTACTAAAATCATCTCTATAATATGCCGTGTTAAGAAAACTCTCAGGCTCAATAATAAGCATGGAATAGGTAATTGCTAGATCACCACTAACATCTCTTAAATTCACATATCTCACTGGCGAAATGGAACTAACTTCTGTTAGATTTTCAATTGATTCTTTTATTAAATAATTATCAAGTGGGAAATCTCTTATTACGATATCTGCTCCTAAATCATAGTATGCTCCTTGTGTATTGAAATCTTGATAGGTTATCGGAACAACAATCGAACAAACCACCAATGAAAATGAGAGTGTTAAGATGATAGAAGATCTCGCAAAGCTTTTCTGATATCTATGTATTTCCCTAATACTGAGAGAGGGGATGTCCAGTTTCAATTTTGAAGTTATCTTCACCAAAATCCTTGAAAACCAGGGTAATGCTCTCTGAACAAGCAAAATTAATCCCAATAGCATCAGTACTGTAGAAGGTATTCCTATGAATTTTGCTATTTCATCTTCAAAGCTGCTCAGAACAGGTAATCTGTATATAACCCATAATATGACAGAGATTCCTATTAGGAGAAAATCTATAAAGAACTTGTAATATTTAGGAAGAGATTTTTCTACTTTTCCGTAATCCTCAATACTTCTTTTCTTTAACAATGTAATCGTATTAAAAATCTGAATTAACAACACAGCTCCAATACTTCCTATTAGTGCAACTGATACTGAAGCAAGATCCAATTGTAGAGGTATTGATGAATTTGAGAACATTAAGAAACCAGAACTCTTGGTGAGTAATGCAGAAATTGGAACTCCCAGAAATACTCCAAAAATTAGTGAGACTCCTCCGATGATTACTGATTCGAGAGCTAGATATGATCCTATTTCCTTCCTATTTGATCCTCTTTCAGCGAGAATCGTTAGTTGTCTATCTCTCTTTTTACGTACAAGATTTGCAGCGTAAACTGTTAAAATAAGAGTAAGTGCGATAATTGGAGAAAGGAATGCAAACATGAAAGTCTGATACAGATTATACTCACTTTGAAAGCTTTCCAATAAATTGATTAGAAACGAATTTATACGAGCCCCAGAATACGAAGCATCAAGATACCATTCTTTCAGCTCAACTCCAATCAGTTTTATCAAATCAACTTCTGATTGAAGAGCAAATGAATCTATTAAACGAATATCATAGAATAAATCAACTCTAATATCTGCTAAACCATGAGTAAAAACAATATCATAAAGTATACCAGCTGCAAGATTCCACCTTGAAACTAACCCCGCTCTAGATTCCATTTCAAGAAGGGTTTCAATTTCAATACCTTTGTCAGATTGCAATACATGATATTTTGGAATTTCATCTAGAAAAACAATACCTGTTATATTTACGGTTGTTTGAGCTGTTGGATCAATTAATGAAGCTGTTTTTTCAAGTGCAACAGGAACATAAACAGAGACAGTACTGTTTACTCTAACATCTGAATGATTATAGAAATCTCTGGTTATTAAAGCCAAAGCTTCACTTGAATCTTCAGGAATTCTACCCTCTCCTATATGCATAGAGAGAAATGATAGAATTTTTCCTTCCGTACCATATAAGGGCATATTAGGTAAAGCAGTTCCATTCGTAGTAGGATCTACCGTTTTAATGAACGTTGGTCTCGTAAAATACAGATCCGTTTGTAAAATTCTATGAGAAACGTTGACAAAGCGTGTAGCATGACCTGCAATACCTTCAATAGACAAATATTGACCAAGATCACCAATTTGAACTGTTTCAAGTTCTGCTTGAATGTAAGTTCTAGGTTCTTCTGCCAAGTATAGATCAAATGCTTGGAATTGATAAGAATAAATAAAGAAAACATACTGTGTGATAATTGATACTGCTAACGTTACACCTATTGCTGAAATGAGAGCATATTTCCAACCTGCCTTGAATAAAGGTTTGAACAGATGTAATCCTGGAGTAAAGAGTAGAAGGAAGAAATCTAATGCTATTAAAGTTAATAAAATTATTGGAAAGAAGAGCAATAGAATAACTGTGAATGCAACCCTTGTTTTGGTGGGTTTAGTTTCTTTGGGACCAAAGAGGAATCTGAAAAACGTTCTGGTAGCCGAGAATAGATTTTGAAAAAGATATCGTACATTGTTTTTAGGCACAGAATTAGCTCTCGTCATTAATACTTTTCACTTACATGCACCTATAAGCCTTTTTCTTTTTACAGAAAAGAAGTATTTTAGCGTGAAACTGAATTCTGTACTTTTTGTCTTCGGTTATGATTATTTGAAAAATTTATAGTGGTTATAAATTTTTTTGCCCACATGTTCACGCTTATAAATTAATTTTGTCGAAAGATTACGAAAATTCGAATAATTCGAATATTACGAAAAGTTCAAATATTCGAACATTTCAAAGTATATGCTGATATTTTCCAGATAAGTTGTCTGTGATCAAAATGGAGGATTATGAAAAGATTGCTAAGGAAGCATTTGAAAGAGGAAAAGAGGATTCTTACATCCCACAGGATCCATTTGTTTCCTTTGGATTTGAAAGCAATCCTTTTCTAAAAACATCCGTATCAGAATTACGAAAACAATCTTTTCTCCAACCTAGAGTTCGTAAAATATCTCATTATATTGGTAAAGTGTTTTCAAGTTGTCTTGAGAATAAAAACGATAAGAAAGATAGGGGTGAACCTAAAATTCTTGATGGGGTTTTATTTGGCTCTAGTCAAACAGGTATTTCAACTCTTATTCGATTCACTTGTGAGCTTCTAAAACAACATCAGGAAATAACTTACGTAGATGCACAAAAGTTAGTGGAATTTGATAATTTTCAATATTCTATTGCTAACACTATCCATAATTTCCGCAATGTTCTTGGGGATCTAGATACTGGTACTTCCTCACTTTCTCTTGTTATAATTGATCATGCTGATTACCTTATTGATTTTTTCGAAAGTTTTAGGGATGCTTTTGATAGAGATTTTCAAGGAACCCCACTTGTTTTTATTTTTTCACACTCAGGTTGGACTCGGTTGAAGAGCAATCTTGCCTACTCAAATTATGATATCCATAATAAGATTGTACAAAGCACTCACATTGACCCACTTACTAGAGATGAGATCACCCATATTCTTAAAATGAAGCTCTCAAAAAAAGGACATATTCAACAACCTTTTTCCCAAGAAGTCTTGTCTTTAGTTGCTCAGAATTCTGGTGGAAGTATTCTAAATGCTATTAAAATGTGCATGAGAATCTGCGAGGAATGCTTTTACAATGGAATGGACACAGCTTCAATCTCATTGGTACATGATGTCAGTATTATCCTTAATATTCAGAAGAATAAAGAATTCTATAATCTAATCACACTAAAAGATAATACTCAAACATTCATTCTTTCTCTTATTTCAATGAAATCAATTGCAAATAATTTTGGGATTACATATGATGATATTGTTCTCAATACTGATATACAAAAAACATCTGTTTCTCACCACTTAAAGCAATTAGAAGAAAAGCAATTTGTCTCAAAACAAACAGTTAATCGAAAAGCATTCTACAAGCTTAGAAATGAACTTGTCGCTTCTTCAGATACATTCCTTCTTCCCAAATTTGAACAGAAAGAAAAATATGTCAGATTGGAAAACATCTCTGATATTTTCTAAACTCATCCTCTTTCCATTATTAGATTTTATTGAAGATTATTTTCTCAGAAATTATAGAACTTTACCAATATTCGCTCCCTGTTGTAAACCTGTATCGTAAGCATCCTTCATCTGTTTTTTGAATTCTTCGTCTAGCTCTCCTCGTTTTGTCTTTTTTCTAATTTTGTATCTGTAGAGGATTTTCTTAATCTGTTCTCTTAGATATAACCAAGTTATCATCAATTTTTTACATTCTTTTCTAATTATAAATACATTCAGTATTAAGTTAAATGAAAATTATTTTATCAGAAAGATCATATCAGCATGTTTCTTTACTGCAACACTAAATCCTGGTTCAAAACCAATGATGATTGTTTCTAACCCTTTTTCTTTTAGTTTTAACAAAATAGGGGTAATTCGAGCATGTCTGGATGCAATAACAACTGATTCTAAATCATTATTTTGTTTCAAAGTACTCATGATTTCAATTGAAAGAGCTATGTATACGTCATAGGGAGACACTACTGGTTCATAACCACTATTAGTAACAGCTTGGATAAGCTTTTCACTAGCAAATTCATTTAGTATAACTTTTCTAGCAACAGTTTTTCCTCGATCCTTGATTTTTTCATCAATTTCCTCTAATTTCACTTGTCTTCCGTTTATTTTTCGCAAGAAATTGGGACCATCTACAAAAACAGCTATTTTTCTCTCCCCTGATAACCTATCTCTTAAACTTTGGATATGAGAACTACTTAAAATTCTGTTTGCTATTTTCTCATATAGTTTTTGTTCTTCTGCTGTTTCTTCTTCTAAATCAGACATAGATTATCCCAATAAATATAGAAAAGAAGAAGAGTAATTTAACTCTATTTGTCAAATCATTCTTTATCTTCAGCTTCTTCTTCCTCCTCGTAAGATAATGGAGGTGTTAACAAAGCTGTAGATTCAATATTTGTTTTTCCAGAAACAATGTTCTGTTTTATGTATCCAAAATAATCTAATTCATAGATGTATTTTGCAGCTATTTCTTCTGGAATATTAAGCATCTTCGAAATCTCATCTTTTACAAGAGGTCTTTGGAAGTCGTTAAGTAGATAAAGAATCCTATATTTTGGATCAGTATTAAGAAATGCTTCTACAGATTTCAATGTTTTACTTGTTTGTTCTATCCTCTTTCTTAATTTCTGTATTTCCAATTCATACTTGTATTTTTCTTCAGAAGACATTGTTCCTTGTTTTTCCATTGTTTCCAATGTTTGTTTAGTTGTGGTTAATTCTGTAGCTGATTCCTCTAGTCTAGCTTTTAAATCTTCAATTTCATCTTGCTTGTCTAGCATCTGTTCCTCAATCTTTACTTTCTCATTTGTTGTCTTCTCGGATAATTCTCTAACCTCAGTCATTTCTGCTTCTCTTTCAGCTACTTGAAGCATCATTTCATCCACTTGTGTTTGAAGTGTATGAGCTTCTTGCTCTTTGGTAGTAATGGTTTGCTGAAGATCCACCATGGTTACAGAGAGATTTTCCATATCGCTATCCTTTTGATGAATTTGAGTTCTTAATTCCTCAACAAGACTGGATTCTGCTTCTTTCCCTTCAGTTCTCTCTTGAATTTCTTTCAATTGATCAGTTAGTGTTGCTATTTGTGTATCTTTTTGTTGGATGTCCGATTCTTGAGTTCTAGCTTGATCTTCGAGCTCTGCTACCTGATTTCTCAAATCAAAAATTGTTTGTCTAGAATTGTCTAACTGCTTTTGGATATCATCAAACAATTGACCTTCTTTGGATAAAGCTTCTGTTGATACTGCTCTCAATCTAGTTTCCATTTCTTCAACATGCTTAGCCATTGCATCTCTTTCAATTTTAAGCCGATTGTATTCTGATTGAAGATTGTTTTTCTCTAAACTTAACTGATGAACCAATCGATCTTTATCTCCAATTACTTGATCTCTTGCTTCAATAATAGTCTGATCAACACCCATGGTTGTTGCTCTCTCAGAAAGCTCTTCAATAGCTTGCTCTTTACTTTTTAGAACAGATTGAACATCAGTTATTTCATTTTGAATTGAGATGTTTTCAGCTTTAAGAT
>JAEOTK010000367.1 GCA_016839875.1 Candidatus Heimdallarchaeota archaeon | reverse complement strand
CATCAAGATACTCTTTGATTAGTAATTCTTGTTCACTTTTACTCATTTTATACACCTTATTTTGCTAAACCGTCAATATTTAATCCGCAAACGTTGCAGAACTTTACATCTTTATCTTGTGGGATTTTGTTTGTACAATTTGGACAATACAAATACTTCTTCTCAGGAAGCTTGACCTCAAATTCCATAACTGATGAGATCGCTTCAAGTAATTTTGAAAAGAATCCCATCATATGATCATAAAGTCGAGCTCCCTCGTCAGTTAATTTATAATACTTTCTAGGTCTTCCTCCTGACTCTTTCCTTTCCGAAGTAAGAAGACTGTCTCTTTCTAATTTTCGCAGAATAGGATAAAGAGTCCCTTCTTCAATAACTAAGACTTTCTTAGTGTCTTCCTTTAACTCTTTAAGAAGTTGGTAACCATAAATGCCTTCATCAGGATGACGATGAATTATTGATAAAGCTGAGAGAGTAGAAATACCTCTAAGTAATTCAGATTCAAAGCTCTCAACATATGAACGGAATTTCTCTGATCCAATCAGAGCTTCGGGTCGATATGTTGTTATGTTTCTAAACAATTTTTACACCTGTTTGTTTATTAGTATTACCGATTTACTATCGGCACAATACTATAACACGTATAGTATATAAATATTTTCAAATAAGCTTTTCTTTATTATATCTGCGAAAAGTAGATAAATATACATAACTAGTATGATGTGATGGGTAGCAGTAGAAACATTAGAAGAAGGGTAAATTGCATTTTGATCATATCTTTGTTAAGTTTACTACATAGTACTAATCAAATCCCAATTCAGGCAAGAGCACAGATTTATTATCCAAGTTATTTGGGAATATCAAGTTTAGTTACATATCCTCTTCAAGAGCAAGAAAATCTAAGTTTAATAGATTCTAACATTATCTTGAGTACTGAGTTGAATAATATAAGAAATGATACTATGTTCTGCAGTTTTAATTGCAGTTACACCATTTCTAATCTGGGGACTACAGCCAATGCTTCCTTTGTTATTCCAATATCTGGTGATCTCTATTACTACACTTCTACAGATATTTTAGCAAGGGTAAACGGCACCTATGTGGTGGTTGACACATTGGAAAGAAGTGAGTATAGAGATGAATTAGATGTTGCTTTTAGTTATTATCCTTATTATGAATATCTTCTGTTAAATAATACAGAACTACAAGGTAGTTCAAATACGATTATTGAAGCTTTTTTTGGTTTTACAATTAACATCTTTGCAGACAGAACTCAACGGATTATCTCAATCTTCTATGATGTAGGAAGTATTAATCTTTGGACTGATTATTTAAGTAAACGAGTTGAATACATAGCAACTGGTGTTCAACCTTTCAGTTACTCAAACTATTCAGATACAACTCCTGATAGAAAATGTGAAGTTACTACGTATGGAGAAAAAACAAGCTATCTATGGAACTGGGAAAATGAAGAAATCATTGAGAATACGATATTTGCTGAATGGCTAGTCCCTCGAGGTAAACCATTTACTTTCTTAGTAAGTTGGGATTCTTATGGAATACTGATGATTCTTATCTCTTCTTTTCTACTGATGTTTGTTAACAGAATTAAGAAGAAAAAGGAGGATTGTTTGTATGAGTGATATAGTTATGAGAAAAAGAAAAAAATCTAAACAGCTCTTAGCTATGAATCTTGGAATTGTTTTTCTTGCCCTTCTAACAGTGATTCCTGTGAATTTAACAATGAGAAGATATGGGTATTCGTATGATTTGGTTCCCTTTGCGACTTCTCTAATATGTTGTGTACTTCCACTTCTATTGTCGTTTCCGTTTATTAATTACTCAAGACAAATAATAAATCAGTATCCGACTAGATATAGATTTCTAAGCAAGAAATTCCGGATATATGTTTTATTTATCCTTTTGATGATTACATCGTTGAGTCTAGTATTATATTTCTATCATCAGAACCCAATTATTTCATACCAAGTCAGATACCCCTATATTCTTTCAATGGTTGCAATTCCGTTAAGTTTTCTCACCTCTATGTCTACTCTGTTAGTTGTTGAGATGTTTAATCGTTCTCAAGAATCAGAAAAGAAAACTCCAAGCATTATTTGGAATATCCTTTCATGGATAGCCTTTGCTCTAGTAATATTGGTTTCTTTTTCACAATTCTGCATATATATTGTTTTCATAGTAGTTGGAGTATGTTTTGGTGTTTATCTCTGTTTATTTATCATAGCAATGGTGAAGTTCGTAAAGAATGAGAAAGAAAAGAAAATAAAAGAAAATGGAACTGAATCTAAACCAGTTTCCAGTTGGATTATGATAATCACCTATACTTTGGTAACTATTGCTTACTTTACTCTAATAATTCTTTACATGGTATTTCTAGTGAAGGGTTATTTGATTATCAACTTCGATGAATTTTATTCAGGATTCTTCCTAGCTATTCAAGGAAGCTATGTTTTATTCTTAATAATCTTCTATTCTACCATTTATAGAATTATGATAAAGAAAAAGATGTTTGATTAACAAATTAGTACGAATGATGCTACGGATAACATAAATCCCAACTTGGATTGAATGAATGAATCATTTCCATCAATTCATTGTAGCCTTCAGTAGAGAAGTATTGTTGCGGACAGCTTCTTTCATTGTTTTCTGTAACATCAAAATGGATGTGAGCTCCTCCACCAACGTAAAGAAATCTAGCTATTTCCTGTCCTATCTCCACCCAATCTCCTTCTTGAACTTTAAACATCGCTATTTGTTTATCTTTATCTTTTGAATTCTGTGTCCATGGTTCGAAGTTATATCCAACAAGAATACTTTTACTGAATCTGATATCCAATCTGATGAAGAATCTATTTTCGTATTCTTCTCCATTATCTCTCCATTCAACAGTAACTACTTGCCCTGGTGCTGCTGCTAAAACTTTGGAATCATTTAGAAAGAAATAATCGATTCCATTATGCTCAAAACCCCAAGGACATGCAT
>JAEOTK010000366.1 GCA_016839875.1 Candidatus Heimdallarchaeota archaeon | reverse complement strand
TTTTTATTGAATGCAAACATAATCCTCATCCCAATAATAGCATTTTTCATTATCAAAGAAAGGATTACTAAGCGTTACTTCATAGGTTTAGCTTTAGCTTTAGTTGGAGTATTTTTTGTAATTTTTGATGAGAATCTCTTAGATTTAGCTAATCTATCTTTGGGATCAGTAGGAGGGAATTTACTAGCTCTTGGATCAGGATTAAGCTGGGCTCTATATACAGTATTTTTGAAAAAATTCTTCTCTGATGACAATCCTCTTTTGGTTACATTTGTTAGTTTACTAATGGGAAGCTTCTATCTTGTGTTTTTTGCATTTCTTATCCCTCCTATAGATATGTCCATCAATTTATTTGGAATCTTTCTAATTCTTGTGATTGCGATATTGGGAACGTCATTTGCCTATAGTCTTTGGTTGGATATACTCTCCTATCTTTCAACAACTGAGACAGGTATTATTCAAGCTTTGGTACCCATATTTTCCGTGGTTTGGTCTGTTTCATTCTTAGGTGAGGGTAGATTAGTAACATACTTTTTTGGAATTGGAGCAGTTCTGATAATTGCTAGTATTATTCTAGTTGAAACAAGGAAAAAAGAGAAAATCGAGTTAGAAAATCAAGCTGAAACGCAATCTTTGGAACAGTAAATAATTTTTTGGTAGAGAGAAAGGTTTTTTTCTTTGTGTAATATATTTATCATAGTGAATTTAAATGAAGAAGTTTGAAGAAGATATTTGCGTTAAAAGAGATGATTTTCTAATTGTTCAAACAAAGGACATAGTTTTTAACAATCCATCAGTGTTTGTTACTTTCCCAAGTCCTGGAATTATTGGACCTATAATAGCTCGTCAAATGATTGAATCTTTGCAATTAGAGGAAATTGGTTTTTTCAAGTCAGGTATGCTTAGTCCAGTGACTATTTTTGCTGATAATGTTCTAAAACATCCATATCTGTTATATGCTAACAAGGAAGGAACTTTACTCTTAATCACAATTGAGTATCCAGTCCCACAAGAAAGTTATCTTGCTGTTGCAGAAGGTTTGTTAAATTGGATCGAGAAACAGCTTGACGCAAAAACAATAATATGTCTAGATGGGATACCTGTAAAACTACGTCCAGAAAAAACAGTTGTAATAGCTGCAGCTGAAAAGGAAGTTGTTGAAGAACTGAAGAAATATGGTGCTGAACTTTATGATCATGGTGTAGTTCTTGGTTTGAGTGGGGCATTCATGAGTGAAGCGCTTCTCCGAGATATCGTAGGTATTGTTCTAATGACACCTGCAACTTCTGAAATCCCAGATCCTGAAGCTGCTATCAACCTAATCAATGTTATCAATGATTACTACAGTATAACAATCGAAACTGCACCTCTTATTGAACAAGCTACAAAGATTAAGGAACAATTAGCGATGATTGCAGAAAAACAACAATCAATTCAGCAACCTCTTGTACCACCCCCAAAAAAATACAGAGAAGGTTTTACTTAATCACATTTTCTCTTTATTTTTCTTATTTTTTTTATTATCAATTTTCTAGAAAAACTATTATATTATTCAGATTATACTTCTAGGGTAACCTATCGAAGATGTGATGAAAAAATGAAGATATTGAAGAGAGTCTACTTTGGAATGAAATCTTTATATCTTCTAGTCATTCGAAGGCAAGTTAATCCGCAAGATTATCAAGAAGAATACAACTTGGTAGCATCAACTTATCAACGATGGCTTGATAAGATGCATAGATACACTGATGATATAATTCATTTAGAGTATTTTGAGGTAAAACCAAGTGCTTCTCTTCTAGATTTTGCTTGTGGAACAGGATATATAACTGAGCAACTTCTAAATAATCTTCCTAATCCAGAATTCAAAATAACAGCTGTAGATATCTCTGAAAAAATGATAGAAGAAGCAAAGAAAAAATGCCTTGATCCTCGATGCAGTTTTGTAGTTCAAGATGGTTTAGAGTTCCTTCAGAATGAAATAGACAATTTCTATGATGCTATCTTCTGTGGTTATGCACTACCTTATTTCAACAACAAAGAGGTGGTTCCACATTTTTCAAGAATTCTCAAAAACGGTGGAACACTTCATCTGATCCTAAACTGTAAAGGAACTCTAGAAGGTATTAATGAAATATTTATGAGTACAATGAAAGACCATCCTTTCAAGCTTAAGAAATTCATGGATATTAGAAGTCAGCTACCTAAAGATGAAGAAACATTTCAGCTATTTTTTGAAAAATATGGTTTCAGTACTGTAGAGACTAAAATCATTAATGAAATTGTTAAGTTTTCAACAGCTGAGGAATTATATCTTTGGCTTAAACAGACTGGTGCAATTGCTGGAACTGGGAAGATTTTTGCTGATGATGAATCTATCGAAAAAGAGATAGTAGAAAGAATCAGAGAAAGCCTTTATTATGATGGAGATTATATTGTTAATCACAAATTCATTCAAGGGATATTCAAGAGACAAGAGAGGAGCTGAAAGATGTTTTTCAATAACCTATTCAAAATCATTGGAATGTTTCTGAATAAGGATATAAGAAAAATTTTCAGAGATGGTTACAATTTAGTTAAGGATGATCCTAATTTTTCTGTGTGGAATTCCTTGAAATCCAGGGGAGTTATGTTTAAAGGTGAAAAAATCGTCAAACATGAAGGGAGATATGTCATATCCTCTTTTACTCCTCCTCTTCCTTCTTTAGCTTTCCAGCAACAAGCACAAGCAACTCCTGAAAAAGAAAATGTTTTCACTCAACAAATGCTTGCTCAAAGATCAGCACCAATATCATTCTTTCTTTCTGTAACCTATGATTGTAATTATGGTTGTATTCACTGCAGTGCAAAAGGAAGAAAGAGAGGAAAAGAACTAAGCACTGAACAATGGAAAAATGTGATTAAAGGCATGCAAGATATGGGAACAGCGGTTGTTGGATTTACAGGCGGAGAACCTCTTCTTCGCGAGGATTTAGAGGAATTAGTTGGAGCTGTTGATGATAGAAGTGTATCTATTTTATACACTAATGGAAAAGGTTTCTCATTGGAGAAAGCTAAAGTTCTCAAAGAAAAGGGATTGTATGCTACAGGAATAAGTCTTGATTCATATGATAGAGAATATTTCAATAAATTCAGAAATGATGATGAAGCTTTTGCAAACTCAATTGATGCTATAAAGAATTCAAGAGAAGCTGGATTGTACACAATGATACAAACTTTTCTGAGGAAGGAAGATGTTACAAAAGAGTATTTAGTTGAATTCTTTAAACTAGCAAAGAAATTAAAAGCTCATGAAGTAAGAATTTTGGAACCAATAAGAAGTGGAAGACTCTTCAATACTGATCAACATGAAGAGATGTTCTATGATAAGAAAACAAGAGAAAAACTAATCAAACTCCAGTTTAAAATCAACAGGAAATTAGGCTTTCCTAAAATGACTACTTTTGCTCATACTGAAAGTGCAGAGAAATATGGTTGCGGAGCTGGGACCCAACACTCTTATATTACACCAAATGGTGAATTACTTCCTTGTGATTTTGTTCCCTTATCTTTTGGAAACGTAACCAAAGAGGATGTTAAAGACCTTTGGTTAGAAATGAACAGGATTATTGGATTACCAAAAATAGGGTGTTTTGCAAATCAAATCAATCGTGAATTAATGGAGTTTAAAGATCATACATTTCCTCTAGAAAAGAGTATTTCGGAAGAGATATGCTTGAAACATCAGAATAAAACTTTTCCAAAATACTATCAAGTTTTGCAAGGTAAAAAATGAGGTTACTAGATGAGTGATGAAGAATCCTCAATCAGCTCAGATATTTGTGATTTAGTTAACTGTAAATGGAATAGAAAACTTCTTGCGAACTACTTAGCTATTATGTTCCCCTATATGATTACTTCACTTATTAGCATGACTTTGATTAGATTATGGACCGGAAAACTAGCTTTTACTTTAACTTACGGTATCTTTTTGATTATTTTCTTTGTTTTCATTAGAACAAAGGTTCTATGTTCTCATTGTCCTTATTATAAGGATAAACGATTTCTTGATCCTTTACCAAAGATATGGAAATATAATCCAAAACCAATGAGCAGAATAGAAGTAATCATAACCTCAATTGGAATGATATTCTTTCTAATTTTCCCTGCAATCTCTCTTGCTTACGGATTGTGGTATATTTTAGAAAAACAAGAGGAAATATTGATTTGGCAAATTACTATTTTTGGTATTTTCATGGGTTTAACAATTATTTTTGCTTTGTTCTACATTCTTAAGCTAAGTAACAGTTTCTGTACTAGATGCATAAATTTTGCGTGCCCAATGAACAGAGTTCCTAAAGACATTGTTAGTAAATATCTTGAAGTAGATACTGAGTTGGGGAAAATCTATCAAGAATCAGGATTCATTTCTGATTAGCGGAAGATTTATTTTAAAGCAAAGGTTAGTTCTTCTGTTGCAGCTGGACATCTATCAAATCATATCTATTGTTATTGGAGCTGTAGGAATTCTTGGCGCAATAGTTACCTATCTTATAGCTAAAATGAGGATCAGGGAAAGTCAATTGAGTGTTGAGAAAGAAAAGTTCAATTTTTGGAAATCACTCAAAGAAAAACTAGTAATTAGAAGCAATCTGATTCAGTTTATTTGTTATATTGCAATTATGTTGTTCACAATTATAGCTTTGCCATTTATTGTGAATCCAAATGATCTAATTGAAGCTTGGACCCTAGTTGGTTTATTTGGTCTTCTAGGTCTTGGAACTCCATATACATTCATCACACTTATTCTAATCTTCAAAGAAGAGGTTATTGAGCTTAAACGATCCTATCCTAGTGGAGAACCCATTTTCAGCTGGTTCAATTTCAGTTTATTACTTCTTGCTTTGTGTCTTCCACTTGTATGCATAGTATTGATGATTGTACTCCGAAAAGAAATCAAGCAGATGAAAATTGTAAGAAAAATAATTTTAAGTATCTTCTTCGTTTGTGTTTTATCAACTTGGGTATTCTTGTCTATATGGTCATACCAAATTTGAGAGTTAAAAGGTGAAATAAATGAGAAATAAAATATTTTCCAATATTGCTCATTGGTATGATGATTTTGTTGGATCCCTTGATTTTGATAAAGTAGCTGAATTCATACCTCTTTATGAAGATGAACTTATTCTGGATTTAGGAGGAGGTACTGGGAGAGTAAGTCAAGATCTTGGCAAAAATACCAAAGGATGCATCATATTGGACTTATCATTCAAGATGCTTCTACAAGCAAAAGAGAAATCCAGAAGTATGTTTTTGATTAATGGATTAAGCCAGAATCTACCATTAAGAGAAGCATCACTTAAACAGATATTTCTTAATGATTCTTTGCATCATATAGCTGATCAGGAAGGAACATTAGCAGATTGCTATTATACTCTTGGTACTAATGGAAAACTAATCATAAGAGAGTATGATAAAAAGAAAATAAGAACAAAATTCTTGATCTTCTTCGAAAAGATTGTAAGATTTGGAAGTAAATTTCTTTCTACCAAAGAGCTCAGTGAAATGTGTGTTGAACAAGGATTCAAAACAGAATTTAGCAGACCTTCAAAATCCACCTTCATTCTAGTTGCTGAAAAATAGTCGAAAGAAGTTGGAAAATACTTAATTAGTTTTCAAATAGATTATTAGGAGAAGGTTAATCTTTTGGGAAATCAAGAGAACAACGAAAAGGAAACTATCCTGAATTCTTTATGTACTTGGAAAGAGGAATCGGGATGTTTGGAATGCGATCTTCCAGAGGATCTTCTCTGTAGGTGGGATAAGAAAAGAGTGTTAAAATTCTACGGGATATATATGCTCTACACAGTTCCTTCATGGTATGGTTTGATACTGCTAAAATGGTGGGGATGG
>JAEOTK010000365.1 GCA_016839875.1 Candidatus Heimdallarchaeota archaeon | reverse complement strand
TACAAAGTGTTCATTTTAGTTGTGAGAGTAAATGAGTAGCCCAGAAGAAATGCTAGTTCAACTAATAAACTCAATAAACAAATTATCGAATCTTGTGCAAAACGTAAATGAAGCAATAAATAAGCTATCAACTCAGATAACAAAACTCGAAGACAAAATGACTGGTTTCTCATCTGTTGAAAATCAGGTTTCTGAAGTAGGTTTGAAGCTTGGAGAGATTCCAGGACTGAAAACAATGATTGAAGGACTTAATACTAAAATCGATGGAATGACAACAACTAAAAAGGGGAAAAGGGCATCTTCAGCTCCTGAAGCGGCAGCCCCACCACCTCCAGCAGAATCTGCACCACCAGTAGAAACACCACCTCCTCAAGAATATGTATCACCAGGAGTTGAAGAATCAGCTACTGTTTCATCATCAGATGCCGCAGATGCAGCTTTTACAGCAGTTTCAGCAAAATTCAAACATATTACTCAAATGATAACTCCTCAATCCAGTTGTGGATCCATAACCAAAATGCTTGAGGAATTAAGAGATGAAGTGGAAACTCATGTTGGTATGTCACCAATGTTATATGAGCTTAATTCTTGGGTACAAAGAATAGGAAAAATGCCTGAGGCTGATATTCTCTTGCCAGACGTACATAGCGAATTAGTTGAAAAATTGGATGATTGGTTAAACAGAGTAACTAAAGCTATTCATCTGAAATATCAAGGAGGGTAATGATTCAAACGAGGGTAATACCCTCGTTAATATCGATATAATACTTATTTTTTAACGTGTTAATATGAATCTATATACGAATCGGAATGAATCTTAATGATATAAAAGGCGTTATAGAAATTCAAGGTGAAACATATGACCCACGAACTATTATTCAAGCGATTTTAGATCAGGGATTAAAAATACGAATGAGTAATGGCTCTCTTTTAGTAGGAAGAACCTTTATTGATCCATCAGCTAATCTTACTCCAGAGTCATCACCTTGTCCAATATTAGATCATTGTAAGATTTATGATAAATTAAAACATGATTTTGCTATTGAAAATTCACCGAACCTTTCATCATTAGATTTGGATTCCAGTTTCACTTCATTGGATCTTTTTTCTTCAGCACCAAATGAATCTAATAGAACTTATAGAGACCGTATAGATGTAAGTGATGAGGATATAGATATTAGGAACCTTTTCGCAGATCCAACATCACAAGAATCTCCATCTTCAATGGTCGATGACTTCAACTTTCAATATGATACTGATGCCCCCTCTAAAGCACCGTTTGAATCAAGTGAAATGATTGGATTATCCTCCCCAACCCGCTATGGTACACCCCGAGGAAAACCAACCAAAATTCCTCCAGATCTTAAAGGAGGATGTCCTGGATGTAAGGCTACAATAAATATAAACTGGAAACATTGTCCTTTCTGTGGATATATGATGAATTAATTGTGTTTCTTAAGAACTATTCACTTCCTTCTACATCAACACATCCTTCAGGAGTTATTGCGAATACTGCTTCGGATTCAGGAAGATAAGGTGAATCATAAATTCTAATAATTCTCTTTTCCCCTTTTGATTTTCTCAAATAAAATCTTGTAATAGCCCAATGACCGAGAATATTCCCACCTATCGCTTGTGTAGGATCTCCAAAAAATGCAGCAGGATTAGATTGAACTTGATTTGTAATTGTTACAGCAACATTATAAGTATCTGCTAATCTTCCAAGAATTCCAAGATGATAGTTAATGGTTTGTTGTCTTTCAGCTAACGTTCCTCTTCCTGCATATTCAGCTCTAAAATGGGCTGTTGCTGAATCTAATGCCACTAATCCATATTCATCTTTCTGATTGTAAAACAATTCTAATAACTTTTCGACCAAATTCATTTGATGATCGGAGTTATATGCTCTTGCATAGGTTATATCTCTCAGAACATCTTCAAACTTCTTTTCCCAACCTAGCTCTTTCTGCAGATTTGCGTGTATTGCTTTTATTCTGCTTGGAGAGAAAGTTCCTTCAGTATCAATAAAGACTGCTTTCTTATTGACCCCACCTAACTCTGGAGGTAGTTGTACTGTAACACAAAGCTGATGGCACAATTGTGATTTTCCAGATCGAAAAGGACCAAACATTTCAATTGTTTCACCTAATCTTACTCCTGATATACCTAGTTCATCTATTGATGTCAAAGCATCTAGTGATTTAATACCATAAGTAAAAGACGGTGCATCTTTCTGTTTTTCAAGAATATCATATGCATTGATGAACTCAATTCCACCACGTAAATCTTTAAGGGCAGTTTTGTATTTTTTCGCTGCTGTTGAAGTTATTCCGTATTTTTCCTCTAATTCTCTAATTGGAGTTGTCTCAAGAAGATAAACGTTCAATCCCTTTTCTCTCAGCATTTCAGAAGTACCTTTTCCAATACCAGCGATGTCTTCTAGATTAATTTCTTCTTTGAAAAATTTGTATTTTGGTATCATTTCAGTTATGGTAATTCGTATTTTTTTAGCAGTGGCCCTTTGCACTCCCATTTCCTGCAATTCTATCAATCTAGTTGTCATCAATTGATCAATAGAAACTATTTCGTTTTCAGTTAGAACATCAAGAGTTTTTTTACCTAATCCTGGAATATCTTTCAATTCCATTATCACTTCTTTTTCAGTCTTTTCTTCATCTTCTTTTTTAGCCAACTCAATTAGGTGTTCTTCATATTCTTCTTCAATTTCTTTTGCATCTGGTTTTGCTGTTTCTTCTTGCTGTTTCTTACTCATCATTATGCACCAATGCTAATTCAAACAAGAGGTTAGAGTATATAAAGATAATACTT
>JAEOTK010000364.1 GCA_016839875.1 Candidatus Heimdallarchaeota archaeon | reverse complement strand
TCTTCTACAGGTTCTGTGACTACTACTTCTTCTACAGGTTCTGTGACTACTACTTCTTCTACAGGTTCTGTGACTACTACTTCTTCTACAGGTTCTGTGACTACTACCTCTTCTGAGGGTTTAATTGAGATAATTTCTTCCATCTCAATTGCTTCTTCTTCTGTAATTGGAACACTAGTAACTTCATCCACAAATATTATTTTATGAATATCTTCAGGAATGCTATCTGGTTGGATAAGTACTTCTTCATCTATAATGGGCTCCATAACAATAGGGCTTGAAAGATTGACAGGTTCAAGATTACTCATATGTTCTTCTATTATAGGTTCTAAACTCTCAATTGTTGCTTCAACTATTTCTTCAACAACTTCTTCTATACTTTCAGAAGTAAAGGAAATCTCTGGCTCAAAAATCTCTTCAAGATCCATTTTTTCTTCAAGTTTATGTGTTACTTCTAAATCTTCGGAAGGAATAGGTATTTGTTCTTTTTCAATAATTTCTCTAATCTCAGCTTGATCTACAGGTTCAATTGCTCCTGTTATCTCCTCTCCATCTACAGCTTTAGCTAAACCGATTGTTACCTCTTCTAGTGTCTGTTCTCTAGCACTTCTATCATCTAATGAATCATAATCTGAAACCGTTATTGGAGGAGGTTCTTCTTTTATTCCAGTAATAACTTTTTCTCTTACTTTCTCCCTCACTTTTTCTTTAAGATCCTCTTTAACTTCTTCTTCAACTTTTTTTAGCACTTCTTCAAGAACATCTTCTTCAATATCCTTATCTTGTTTCACCTTTTCTTTTGCAAGATTGTATAGATATTGAGCAAATCTTGTAATATTCCTTTTATCCCAGTCTACTAATTCTTCTTCATTTTCCTCCGGATTCATAAGAATATCACTTGTTTTAGATTTTAGTTGAAGCTCTATTTCACTACTAGTCATCATGTTCTTAAGTTTTCTTAAACTTCTAAGTGAGAAATTTACTTAAGTTTTTAAAGGCAAGTTTTCAAAGAAGCGTTTTGCAGTAGTTTAAGGAAAATCTAACAAAAATATTTTATAAAGTGCAAGTAATAATAGGTTGATGAATTCTTCTCTGAAACCGCATCTCATACAACTGATTAGTTCATTTTCTTATTATCTAATTGATGAAGCCAGAAAAGATGTAGGTAAAGATGTTCTCGAAGTAAAGATAACTGATTTAGAGTATTATAAAGCCGGAGGACGATTTGGAGATGTTTATGTAGCTGATGTCTTCTATTCGTCAGAGTTTGGAAAACATAAAACTAAACTCGCAATCAAATTCATCGAAAGCGCACTAGACGTCTTAACAGAGATTAGAAATTCATCATTTTTAGAAAAAAAATTCTCTACCCGTTCAATTGTCAAAATCCCTCGATACATATACGTTAATCTAAAACAACCTACTTTCATTGCTTATGAAGGAATAACTGGATTAAATTATGAAGATGCTCATACAGTTGTGGATAAAAGCTTCTGGGCTGGGTATGTCTTATCAATAATCCATGAGGGAAAACCTCGTCCTGTAATAATTGATATCTATGAGGAGTTATATCGAAGATTAATTTTATCGATATATGGTGGAGATGACAAAGAACAAGAAATTATGGAACAATCTAAAAATCTTATAGAAATGGTAGCTTCTTCTCAAGGAGGAGGAGATGCTTTTGGAGATTTTCACCAAAGTAATCTAATGATAAGAGCTACACCTCAAGGTCAAGTTGTAAGTATTGCTTTGATAGATCCCACTTTTTGGATGCAAGGTTCATTTGATCGTTTTGAAGATGTTGGAACGTTTTTTGGAAGACAGGCTTATCTAGAATATCGAGAGACTCAATCAATAATTAGAACAATAGGTGATATCCAACAATTTCTACAAGGTTATAATGTGCACCTGAAAGAGATAGATGGAGTTTCTCTCCAGGAATTATATCCAAAAGGATATCCTCTTGACTTATTCTTATCAACTTGGGCAATGATGGATATTATAGATAAAACTAATAATCTAAACATCTCCATAGATCACCCTGATGTAGCTCTAATGAAGGATTTTGCATATTATTTCTTGACTGAGCAACCCATTGGAAAAGAATTGAATACACATATATAGATGGAAGAGGAAAAAAATTAAAAGAATGTGTGAGATGATTATTTAAAGTATGACTCATTCTAAAAAAGAAATCCTGATATCCGCATATGCTATAGCCAAGATACTTACAGTTGATGCTATAGATCCTTCAAAGGAATCTGCTGGTGTCTTATTAGGGTATCTCAGTGATGATGGGGAAACTTTAGTAATAACAGATTTTGATACAGGAAAGCAAAAACAAACATCTACGTTCGTTGTATTAGATGATGAAGCTCTTGTACAAATTGTTGAAGATTTACAACATCGAGATAAAAGGGAATCTATCGTAGGGTGGGCTCATACTCACCCCTCATATGGATGTTTTCTATCTGGGACAGATAAGGGTACTCAACGTACTTATCAGAATTTATTTCCTCAAGCAGTTGCTTTAGTCATAGATCCTTCAAAATATTACAAGACATCCAAACAGAAGGATTTAGAGATTCAATTCTTCAGACTAATAAGTGATCTAGATTATCAAGCTATTCCATTTGGGTACTTCTTTGATGATATAACTAAGCATCTGTCAAATCTAGTTGAAGTTGATTTGAAATGGGAGCTTCCTAAGCTTTCTAAAGCTGAGGTTCGAATTCTGCATCAGAAGCTTGAAACTGTCGTTTCACCTTCATTAGAAAGTGAAGATAAAGAGCTTCTACATGGTTTTGTTGATGTTTTAAGTGAAGCATCTGAGCAATATGTTGAAGGAGGAGAAGGTAAAGAAATACTCGAATCTATTGATACTAGATTGAATACAATAGCTCAAAATGTGAATAAGATATACAATGAAGAAACATTCAATTTGTATGCAATTCTTAATATTGTCTCAATAGTGCTCATAGCTATAGTCTGGTTTCTACTTGCATTTCTGACCTGAATCTATCTGTGACTATTTTGAAAATTAACATTATTAGAAGAGTTTTTGAAATATTATTTGAGATTGATATCAATGCCGAAACTAGAAATTATTCCAATTGAATCTAATAAAATCCTAGAAGAAGATGACGATTTAGTTTCAGTTCTTTTTGAATCTATGAAACAAGAGAACCTTTCTTTTGAAGAAAATGATATATTAGTCGTTGCTAGTAAAATAGTATCTGTTGTTGAAAATCGTATAGTTCATTATTCATCCATAACACCAACTAAATTGGCAGAAAAATTAGCTGTGAAAGCGAGAATCGATCCAGAATTTGCACAAGTAATTTTGGACGAAACCGATGATGAATACATTGGGTGCGTACCTGGAGCAATCACTACAATAAATAAATATGGATTATTAGCAAATGCTGGTTCTGATCAATCAAATGTGGAAGATAATCAGATTATAATGCTCCCTAAGAATTGTAAGGAATCTGCAGAAAAATTACATGAAGAACTAAAAAGTAAAACAGGTAAGTATATTGGAATAATAATAGCAGATTCTAGAACAATGCCGCTGCGTTTAGGAACAGTAGGTGGGGCTCTAGCAACTTTTGGTTTCCGATCTGTCATTGATGAGCGTGGGAATAAGGATCTTTTTGGAAGACCAATGCACATCACTACAAGAGCAATAGCTGATCAATTAGCAACAGCTGCTGAAACCTTGATGGGAGAAACTAATGAACGTATTCCCTTTGTTATAATTCGTGGATATCCTTTCGAAAAAATAAGCAAAGAGGAAGAAATCGATATTAATTCCTTAATTACTGCAGAAAATTGTATGTTTATAGGTCCTATTTTGCCTTGTCTAAGAGAACAAATAGCTGGTGATATTCAAAATGATTAAAGGAAAATTAGGTTCGAAAGAAGTTGGAGATGAATTTCCAGTATTAATTGTGGGCGTGATTAATCTTTCACATGCTTCGTTCTACCAGCAATCAGTTGCATCCTCCTCGAAAAACATTGAGCAAATAGCTGTTCGAATGATAGAAGAAGGAGCTCAAGGTCTAGATGTTGGTGCACAATCTACTCGTCCAATTCAAATTTACGGAGGGGAAGGAAGAGTTGATGAAGAAACTGAACTCAAAATGATTAAAGAAGCTGTTACAATTTTACAAGATGTATCGGGAAGTTACGATAATGTAGAATTATCGGTTGATACAACTCGAAGCATAGTAGCAGAATTTGCTCTAAAAAAAGAAGTACCGATTATTAATGATATTTCTGGTTTTAAAAATGATAAAGGATTAGCTAAAATCATAGCTGATTTTGAAGGTACTGCCGTTGTGATGGCAGCAAGAGAAAAACCTGGTGATGTCTTCCAAATACAAGATATTATTCAAGAATTAGAAGTCAGTGTTGATATTGGAAGAAAAGCTGGAATAGATGAAGAAAAAATAATGGTTGATCCAGGAATTGGAAGTTGGGAAGCGCGAGACTATAAACATGATTATAATATTATTCAAAATCTTGAGGATTTTAGAATTATAAATAAACCAATATATGTTGGAATAAGTCGAAAAACCTCAATAGGCAAAATACTAAATGATGCACCTCCTGATGAAAGATTATTTGGTTCCATTGGTGCTACAATACTTGCAATAATTCAAGGAGCTCATATTGTAAGAACACATGATGTCAAACCAACATTAGATGCAATTCGAGTAGCTGAAACAATCATAAACTATAGAGAGAATTAGTTTTAGTTATCTTCTCTAAATGTTACTCCTTGATCAATCTTAACTGACCATATAGGTAACTGTAATTCTTGTTCCATTTTATACATTAATTCGAAGTCATCTTCTGAGGTTAATAATACTACACTTCCTCCTAAACCTGCACCTGTCAGTTTTCCCCCTAATGCCCCGTATTTCTTTCCTAGACTAACTATCTTGTCAAGTATTGGTAAAGAGACACCAATACCATCACGTAGAGCATTTTGCTGTGAAGTTAGTAACTTCCCAAGAAGTTCTAAATTAGGAACTGTTTTTAGAAGCTCTTTTTCTGCCGTTTCTGTATTGTCCTTTATTGAAATTACTCCTTCCAATATTTTCATTTCGCTTGCTTTCAATCTATGTTGATATTTATTAATATTATCTGCAGAAGTTTCATAAAACGAAACATTAGCAATTTTCTCAAATTCTCTAATTGCTGATTTTATCTCTTCAACTTTTTTTCTATGTACTTCACTAGTTAGTTTTGGAGTTTTACTGTCAACAACAATCAGTTTGAAATCTGGAATTTGAAGTTGTTTCAGCTTGGGTGGTTCAGTGCAAAGCAAGCTGATTATACCACCAAAAGTAGAAGAATATTGGTCCATTCTTCCACATGGTATATCCATAATATCATGTTCAGCTTCATAAGCGAGTTCAGCAAGTTCGTTGTTTTTTAGTGGAAGCTTGAGTATTCCACTAAGATGTTTGATCCACCCCACTAGAAGTGCAGCTGAGCTAGATAAACCACTAGCTATAGGAATGTCGCTTAGAATGCTAACCTCTAAAGATGGAATCTCTATCTCTCTAAAAGAATTCTTAAGTGCTAAAATACCTGCTTCGAGGTAAGTTCTAAAGCTAATTTGATGCTCGCTAAGTTTTGTTATTTTTGAATGAATTTCTACTGTTTCTTTTAGATTCTCACTTTGAATGATTAGTATGTCCTTATCAATTTGATTAGAGTGAATATCTAATCTTAGATCTATAGCGCATGGAATAACTTTCAATTGAAGATAATCTTGATGTTCTCCATAAAGACAAACCCTTGAAGGAGCAGACGAATGATACATTAAAGTCAGCAGATAATTCCCCTCCTTATTAATAATTCTTTGTTTTTTTAGTATTCCAGCTAGATGGAAACATTTGAATCCCATTTCCATTTTAACAAAGTATTTATACAAAGATTATCAAATTAGCAAGGGGTATATATTGCAAGGTAATCTATTAGATAGAATCTTCAAAATTTCTCAATACTTGAAGGATGATAAGTATGACGTCCAAAATCAAGAATTTAGAAGAGATCCCTGGACAATGGATTATCTACCAGAACTTTTTGTTTCCTCAGAAAAACTCAACAGCCAGATAGCACAATTAGTTCAAACTATTAAGGATGGTAATGCTATTTGTTCAATAACTGGTGATTTTAAATCAGGAAAATCATATCTTTTGAATCTTCTAAGAGAAGGATTACAGGAATCACTATGGAAATACACAAAATACGAAAAAGTTATTGTGCTAATTTTTAATTCGGATGATTTTAAGAAATATTCTCAAACAATTTACATGCAAAAAATAGCAGAACAAGTAATGGGAAAATATGATCATTCAAAAGATCAAAATCTTATTGATTTGAAAAAATACCTCGAAAATAATAATTGTTTGTTAATAATCTTATTAGATAATTTTCAAGCAAACAATCTTCTTTCTATTTCTCATGATTCTGTTAAGATTCTAAAACCTTTGAGAAATCATTTTTCTTGCATTATTGCTTGTAACTTAAGAGATGTACAGAATTGTACCAAGGGATTAAATTTGGGAGGATATGATCACTTCTCATATTCTATTCATATGCCTGTTTTATCTCTTGAAGAAGCAAAAGAAGTAATTAGATCCAGAATGTGTTATGCTCTGAATCAATCAAATGTTCAAATCTTCGATTTGTTCACCGAAAGAGCTATTGATACAGCCTGGCTAGAATCTCAAGGAAATCCTTGGGTTTTAATCTCTATCTTAGCTAATGCATATTCTTTCTCACAAAAAAGAGGTTCAAAGACTGTTAGTAATGATGATATTGTAGCAATTAGTGAAATGTTCTCAAGTAGTCCTTCAGAGGAAGGTTATGAAGACAGTGATAAATTCATCATTCAGCAAGCGTTGAATAATTTTCCTCAAAGAGAAAGACAAGTATGTGAATATCTAATTCACAAAGATGCAACTGCTAAAGAAATAACTGTTTTTCTATATGGAGAATTACCTTCATCTGAATATAGAAGTAAATACATGGGGACTAAAAGTTTCCTAAAAAGATTGAAGGATAAGAATGTGGTTATTACAAAAGGAGAAAGAGGTAGATCTATTCTTTTTGGCTTGAATCCAAAAATGAGGGAAAGATTGTTGAAATCCAATGATAAGAAAGTTCCTCCACTAAGTGAAGAAAGTAAAATAGCTGCTACTTGAAAAAGAAAAAAAAGAAGGAAATTTTCCTATTTATTTCGTTGGGATACTGCTTTTATGAAACCGAATATTTTGAGTATCAAATAAGCAATTAGTAGGTTTAATACAAGAAGGCTGGTATATTCTGTGAAGAATGTTAACCATGCTGGTGTATTCATGAAGTAGTAACTAGTATCTCCAATCCAATTTTGAACTATGTAGCTGAAAGCACATATCACTAAGAAAGGTGCAAGATTTAGAATAACAAACGGTCCTTCAAAGTTCAACCTGAATTTACCCACAGTTCCATTTGCTCTCTGATGAACAATGAAAGCAATTCCAATACCTATTACAAAGCTTACAATTGGTAGAAGGTAAAACACGTTGAGCAAAGTATAAGCTGTATATGTTCCTAAAGATCCTCCTATTGTTTTAGCAAAAATAGTATTCAGAAATTGAGTATTAGCTAATCCAAAAATTGATACTGCGGTATTTTGGTCAAATATAACTCGAGGTGCAATTATGATGTATACAAGCCCCCCAGCAATAGCTAAAAAGATAAAGATTTGACCTAAAATTTCATGCTTCTTTCCAGTATGAGTAACAGTTTTATTTCTTCTTGATAGTATGATAAAAACTATCATATAAATAACCGAAACACCAGCAACGATTACATCATAGAGTGGGAATGTCCCAATAAATCCTCCATATGCAGCTCCAATTGAACTTGCATGAAAATCATTGTATGCTCCTGTAAGGCTGAAGAACATACTAGTTCCTGCTCCGATTAATCCTTGAAGACCAACAACTATTCCTACTACAAGCAAAGCTGTTCTTCCTGACATCTCTAGTGTTGCGAAAAGTCCTGCAAAGAAAGCTACTACTAAATAGATTATTATTACTGCAGCAAATCCTTTATCTACTCCAATATATGGATTATAGAAGGATAAAATTGCAGCAACACCAATGAAAGTTGATGAAACTACATTTTTCGCTAAAGCACAGAAAACTAGTATAATAGCTAACGTGAAAGTTATTGTTGCGGGAGTAATCCATTGCCAAAGCATTTCTACTCTTACATGCCCCAACCACGGAAGAACGAATTCTGTTAAAGCTACAAGCGCTATACCAAAGAAAGTTGAAAGCAAAGCTTTTTTCTTGAAAAACTGCCCAAGATGAAAGTATTTTATATTTGTCATAAACATCGTTCTCTTCTTACGTTTAATACTGATTAAAGTATATTATGTACAAGGGGAAAAAAAAGATTTTGGATAAGGAAGACGAAAATTACCTCTTATTACCACCAATAGACATCAAAGTTGTGCCAATAAATGTGAGTAAACCGGATCCTGCTGCAATCATAATGACTGCGACACCACTAAGTGTGGCATTAAGATCGGGAAGGCTTCTTTGCCATACAGCAAGATAGACCGTCAGTAGTATTAGAGCTGCTAACATAAAACCTGTCATAACCAAATAGGCATTTTTCTCTTCAGATCTGAATACTCTTGAGACTGAGCCTAATGAAAATCCACCTAGAATACCTATTCCTAAGTAGAAAAGCATCCACCAAAATTTGGGGTCAGTTAATTGTACAATTGATATTATAACTCCGAAAACTCCTATTGCAGTTAGGGCTCCTCCTAGAAATGAAGCTGGTCTTGGCATTTCTTAATCACTGTTGATTCTTACTGCTCTGCTTCCTTATTAATATTTCTAAATCCTTCGAGAAATACAAATTCAACCATCACAAACTTGAACTGGATTCTTATCTTAACCTGAAGAATCTTCAACAATAGTACCATCAGTCATTAATAGTTGTCTTGAGGCTAAAATTGCTTGATCGTGTTGATGAGTGACATACACGAGTGTTTTCTTATGAGTTTTACTTAAATCGAGAAGAAGGTCCAAGATTTTTTCTCCGGTTGATGAATCAAGATTACCTGTGGGTTCATCAGCTAGGATGATTTTAGGATTGTTTGCTAGTGCTCGAGCTATTGCAACTCTTTGTTGTTCTCCTCCACTGAGCTGATCAGGTTTATGCCCTCTTCGTTTGACTAATCCAACAGATTCAAGTAATTCTTCTACTCGTTTTTTTCTTTCTTCTTTTGGAATTCTTGCAAGAATCAAAGGCATTTCAATGTTTTTCTCCGCATTTATTTCTTCTAGCAGATTAAAATTCTGAAAAACATATCCTATTGTTTCTCTACGAAGAAAACTTAATTCTCGATCAGTCATCTCACTTAGCTTCTTTCCATTGACAACAATAGATCCTGAATCAACATAATCTAATGCTCCTATCACATTAAGCAATGTTGTTTTTCCACTCCCTGAATGGCCAACAATCGAGACAATTTCACCTTGATTTATGGAAATAGATACTTTATCCAAAGCTTTTACCTCTACTTCTCCTAGCGAATAGCTCTTAGAGACATTTTTCACAGTAATGAAGCTGCTCTTACTTCTTCTTTTCTTCTTACTACTGGATTGCTGGCTCTTTTCTGTTTTTTTCATTCGATTTTTAACACCTCTAAAGCTATTTGTATTTATCGTTTGGTGGAAATCTTTTTCTCATAAATTCAATCTCGTTTTTCCACGCTTCCTCCAAATCAATTTCTAGAAGTATACACAATTGAATAAATAGAGAAAAAGCTTGAGCAAATTCTCTAGCCAGTTCTTCCTTTGTTGGTTTCTCATGTCCTCTTTCTTCAGTCTTATATCCAGTTGAAAAGAGTAAATACTTACCTATCTCACCTAGTTCCTCAATCAAATGAACAAAAACATCTTGTTGAGAGAAATCCAACCATTCTCTTTCTTTCAGAAATATACGTAATTCATCAATAATATCTTTCAAATCCATATATTGCACCTTCTTATGTGGCGTAAGCTTTCAATGTTCGACGAGTTGCTTTTGTTTTACAGATTGGGCATTCTTCTTTAATCTTAAGCCATTGTAACATATGATCTTTGTGAGCTAGATTATTGCAGTTTGGACATTCCAGAATATTATCTCCTCTTTTAACTAGTCCTTGACAAATAATGCACTTTTGAGGATACTGACCACAATTTCCACATGATTGGTGAACAGAAGTAATAACATGTCCACAATTTAGACAATGCATTTTCTTTGAAGGCAGACTCAATCTTCCCACTCTTTCAAAGAAAGTTGCTGTAAGATTTCCCTTATAATATCCATTTGCGATCAATTGACAAATCATTTTGAAGGCATCATGTTCTGCTAATGAGATTTTATCAGCTATATTGCTAATCCTAGTTCTTCTTCTTCTCGATTTCTCGATTTCATTTACAAGCTTAACATATGTCTCCCCCATATCTTCTAGTTCTTTACTGGGAAGTATCTTCTGGTGAGATATTAGACCAATTTTACCTCCATTTAATTCAATATGTGCTAAACCCGATCCTGTTATTTCATAGATAATGTTTCTTGCAGCGACTGGAGTTTTTTCCCAAATGGATTGGATGTTTTTTATTGAAGCTTTATCATTACCAACCAAGAAACCGAATATTTCCTGAAAATGAACCGGTAAATCATCGAGTTGGACTAGTGGAGGAAATATAGGTATTTCATCTGGAATCAATCGACTACCACTAATTGTACCCTTAATTAATCCCTTTCCATAAAACGCATATAGTTTCTCTTTTGCAAAATACTTGTCTATTCCCAATGCTAATGAGATATCCTTTACTGTAATGGTTGTTTTTGCAATAATCATTCCTAAGACAATTTTTTCCCATCGATCTAATGTCCCTTCTTGTGCTCTACTATATCGCTTAATCTTATCTAAGGATAGGACGTTTCCTTTGAGAGTACAAGAAACAAATCCTTCCAACACTAAGGTAATTATGCCTTCAGTAATTTCATCATCTGTTCTATTCATCAGCGCTGCTAGCTTCTTCAATGTGATTCTGCTTTGTGTGGATAATAAACCGAAAAGGGCCTCGTAATTGAAAAATGAAAGAGTAGCCATCTCCTCAATTGTACGCTTTGGTGTTAGTTCTGGAACTACAACAGGAACAAGGATATTAGGTTGTGCAAAAACAAATTGAAAAGTTCCTCTTGCTGTTAAGAAAGCTAGAATCCTCACAATTTCTATGGGTTTTTTTTCAGTAAGTTTAGCAAGCTCTTGAATGGAAATTCGTTTTTTAATTAGTGTGTATCCTACTATATCTCTTTCATCACCCTGCAAAGAGCTTAATGGGAGAATTTTTGGTGAGATAAGATATTTTCTTACATTTACTAATATATTGCTTTTTCCCAGTACTTTTGGTCCAATAGTAATTGAAGCTTCAAGCTTTCTGTGAAGCATTAAATTTGCAATTTTTTCAAAAATTTCTTCACGTGAGAACTCTGTGTATTTTGCTACTTCTTCTAAGTTTGCATTTCTCAACATCATACATGTTCCAATGATGAAAGTATCATTTGCCGTTATTTTGACTTTGTCTTCAGGATTCCAAATCCATACAGTTGTAAGCTCCTCTTGTCTAAGATTACCAATAAGAAGGCCTTTACTTGTAAGAAATAGTAAATGACCTACAATGTCTTTTTTTGAGATATTTAGAATCTTAGAAAGGTGAGAAATTTTGATTTTTGGAGATCCAATTAATGTTCCTAATATGTTCTTTCTTAGAGTTGTTAGTCTCCCCGAGCTTATTTCTGGATGTCTATAGACTGATGCAACTATGAATCTATTCTTACGATAATACCCTCTGATTATTAATGCTTGAATAAGGAGTTGGATATATTGCTTTATAGATTCCTCTGAAGTTTCAAGTTCTGATGCATACTCAGATAAAACTATATCCCTATACAGAAATAATGAAGATAATAAATGAGCTCTTTTTGTCTTGGTTAATTTTATATCTGGAATATCCAATTCAGAAAAATCCAGATTATAGATATCTTCTCGCTCAAAGCTCAGTGTTATCAACTCTAAAATATTAATCTAATATTGATTAACGTGACTTATTAACCTTACTTTATTCTGAACAATAGGTTTTCTAATTTCAAAATATAAGGTGGGAATCAGCTCAAGCTCTTTCCAAATATTTGTCGTATTCCCATTCCCACTCTTCATCTGTTCCCTTACTTTTTGCTTCTGAAAATTGTTTTAATTCATCTCTTTTTACTTCAAGAAAAATCTCCACAATATCCTTACCAAGAATATCAGAAACAAAAGTACTTTGTTCTAAATTATCCAAAGCTTCACCAAGGTTTTGAGGTAATTGTGTTATGCCCATGTTTTTCCTTTCTTCTGAAGTAAGCTTCTCTATATTCTTAGTTGTCGGTTCTATTGGTTCCAATTTTTTCTTTATACCTTCAAGACCAGCTGCTAGCAATAAAGCTGAAGCTAAATAGATGTTACTCGCACCATCTGTTGCTCGATATTCAATTCTTGCTTTCTTTTCATAACCTGGAATTCGTATCAGAGCTGTTCTATTACCAACTCCCCAGGATTTGAAAACTGGAGCTTCATGTCCTGGAACGAGACGTTTGTAGGAGTTTGTAGTAGGGTTGAAAAACGCTGTCATGGCATCTACATGTTCCAATATTCCACCAACAAAGAACCTTAGGTTTTCACTAATATCCTCTCCTTCACCTGCAAATATGTTCTTTCCTTCTCTTGCTATATACTGATGGATATGAAATCCAGATCCAGCTTGATCTGCAAAAGGTTTTGGCATGAAAGTAGCAATAACTTCATCGAAAAGAGATTCAGCTTTAATTATTAATTTCGCTGTTTGAGTATTATCAGCTTGAATAAGGGCATCTTGAACCATAAACTCAATTTCCTGCTGTCCATTTGCACACTCATGATGGATAGTTTTTACAGGTATATTCATTGACATCATATCGAGTGCTATGGATCGACGAAGCACTCCTAGAACATCATATGGCAATGTATCCATATATTGTCCATTCTCTACTGGTTCTAAATCTTCATCTAAGAAGAACCATTCGAGCTCAGGTCTTGTCTTATAACTGAATCCTAAATCATTTGCTTTGTTAATAGTTCTCTTTAGAATACTTCTCGGATCTGTTGGATGAGGTTTTCCGTCATTGTCATGGATATCGCAAATGAATCTTGCCACTCTTGGTTCCCAAGGAATGATGCCAAGTGTTTTGTAATCAGGAATCACTTTCATATCACTTTGTTCAGTTTCTAGAAAACCTAATGATGATCCATCTACACCTGTACCACCACTCATTTCGTCCCAAATATTTGAGGGAAATTCAACTGCTTTTAAATCTCCAAAAATTGTAGTGAATTGAAACTGAATAAATTCGATTTGTTTTTCCTTGTAGAAAGATTTTAGATCATCCATCCTTTTCAACCTGGCTCAATTGTTTATACGAGAAGAATTAGGATTATATATATAGTTTTTCGATACTACTTTTCAGCTGTTTATGTATATACTAGTAAATCTACCTCTTCGACAATTATTTAAACTCGATAAAGATGCGTCTTCAGAAACCCGATGACAACCCCTACAAGATTCTGGTTATCTTCTGGAATAGGAGAGTCTGAGAATTCAGAATTAGAAGCAGTTGATTTTGCTTTTCTAGATTCCGGATTGGGGTATCAGAATCATGTTGCGGTTTCTTCTATCCCACCTTCTGAAGAAATCTTTCCAACCATTGATAAGAAAAACGGAATTACATACATTCCAATAAAAGATGAATTAAGGTTGCTTCCAATTAGTGAAATACTCTATGTTGTTCGATCAATTAGAAGTGGGAAAAAAGGTGATACTATAGCAAGTTGTATAGCATTAGCCAAAGTAATGCTTGAAATAAAAGGAGAGCTAAAATGCTTCATGCTTGCATATGAAACTAATGGAAAAGATCTAGAAAACGTGAAAAACGCAGCGATAATTGGGGTTAGAAATATGGCTGAAAAAAGAAAAGCTAGTCTCGATCTAACATGGGGAGATTCAGGATTAAAAACAATAACATCTCAATTGATTGTTACAAAAAAATTTGGTTGCTCTGCATCCTTTGTTGTTTTTGATCCATTTACATTCAAAGAATGAAGAAAACATAATTTCATAAAAAGGTATTAGACAAAAAGCATAAAAAAGGTGTAAAATACCACTACCAAGCACGGACAAAGTGAGAATATATGAGAAACAGAAAAGCAAGCACTTTACTATTACTTACAATAATAGCATTTTCATTTACTATGGGACATTTGTTAAACAACAATGTAAAAGCTGCAAGTACAGCAGAACCTGTTTTTGAAGGATTTACAGCAGAAGGATTTGAAACATATGCTGGTATTAACTTTCCCAATGAAACTGAAATAACAGTTGAGTACTCTGTTGACCGTTTTGTTGGTGTAAGCGGAGTTGTAATAGTTGGAAGTGGATCTGGATTAGATATGGATCCAAGTGTGAGCTTAGAGTTAAATTATTCTAGTTCGGCTGTCGATAGATCTTACTATACCGGAACATTTACACTCACTGGGAATACAATCTTCAAAGGGTACGGTTACATTGGTTTGAAAACAAATGGAACCTATGAAGAAGTTGAAGTATTCAATCATTTAGAACCATGGCATTATTTGTTCGTAAATGAGGAAGGACTCCCCCCAGAGTTTCACAGTATAGTTAATGCAACACAAACCCCCACTCCTAATGAATATTATGCACCTTCAAATCAAACTAACCACACAATATCTATAAGCTATAAAGTTTATGGTGGTACTCCTGAAGATAATGTTACCTTGGCTCTTTCAGTATACAGAGATAAAATCTTTAATGCTTCATTAAATATCTTTGATTCTGATATAACTTTCATTAAACTGGATTGGTATAATTCATCTATTCCTCAATTTGAAACATTTAATACAACAATAACACTTACTGCAAGAACAATATATTTCTGTGCAAATAATTCCCATGGTTGGGACACCTGGGGAGGTACAAACGAGTTACGAGATAGTTTGAACATTTATAGAATAAACAATGGTTTCTATTTCAACTCAAGGACCATCTTAAGTGAGTCACATACTGATGTGGATAGCGTAGATTTTACGATTAAAACAGCTAATGCCACTGATGTTGAAACCTTTGGAATTCAGTATTATGTAACTGAAAGTTCTACAAATGATACAGAGATTGTTCCTTGGACCTTGAGTGAAGGGATTCTTGGAGCTGAATATAATTATACAAAACTAAATGGTTTCAATGATACTATTAGGGAATTCAATGTTTCAATAGGTGTGTTTGATCTAGGCAACATCATTCATTATGAAGCTTATAATATCTACTATGGAGAATATTACAATGAAACATTCACACTAAGAACCATTGAAATCTTCAATTCTGTACCTGTATTATCAATTCATCCATTGAATGGAACTTATTTCAATAATGAAACAATAGTTTTCACTTGTGATATTGATACAGTAAGAGGAAATATTACTGGAGTATTGTTTGACTACGGAGATGGAACTCCATTAGAAAATCTTACCCTCTTTGTTCTAGAGGAAAATGGTCAAGAATATGTTGAAACAACACACACATACAGTGTAGGCGGAGCATCTGCATCTTTTACTGTTGTTTTGTATGTGAATACATCATTAGGAACAACAAATGATACATCCAGTTTCATCTATTTAGATTTTACACCACCATTACTGGAAATATCTAGTTTCTCAGATAATGAAACAGCAATAGAAAATGGATATGTTGAATTAGAGTTTAGTTATAGTGATGATTATTCAGGAATTCTATATGTATATATTGACTGGGATGATGGAACTATTCTTAATGTAACTGATGATACTTATGCTTTCCATTATTATGTGCTCAGTGGTAATTATACTGTAAAGATATCAGCTGTGGATAAAGCTGGAAATGAATATAATTCTTACATAGAATTCAATATTGTACTGCCAGAGGTTATAACCACTCCTCTTGAGACTCCGTATGCAATTTCAGGTGCTCTCACTCTCCTAACTCTGACAGGTTTCATAGTATATCGAAGGAAGAGAATCAGACACAAGTCATAAAATACATTTTCTTCTCTTTACTTTTCTTCAATTTATAATTAAGTACTTTTTTCTTTAAAATTGAATTGATAAATTAAAATATCGTATTTTTTATTTAATTAAGTGATTTCTATACGTGCCGAATTTACGTATTAGGGCTCTTCTATCTACATTTGATTAGCTAGATTTATATATGTCCATGCGTATCTTGACATAGAGAGTGAATGGATGAGTAGAGATCGCTGCCCTAATTGCAATTCAGAAGAAATTGTAGATGATTACACTAGAGGTGAATCTATTTGCAGTAACTGTGGGTTAGTGGTTTCCAAATTAATTGATACATCACCGGAGTGGAGAGCTTTTTCAGGTGAAGAAAGAGCTGCACGAAGCAGAACAGGCGCACCTATTTCAGCATTGAAATCTGACTACGGTGTGTCCTCACAAATTAGTTTTGGAAATATGGACATATTTGGTAAAAAACTTGATCCAAATGTCATGGCTAAAATGAGAAGATTACGATGGTTGAACAAAAGAGATTCCAGATCTCAAATTAGGAATCTTCGAATTGCTCTTAGAGAATTAAAGAGAATGGTCAGCCAGTTAGAATTAAGTGATGAAATAGCAGAATCAGCTGCTACAACTTATAGAAAAGCTTTGAAAGCTGATCTAATCCGAGGTCGAAGTATAGAATCTATGGTAGCTGCTGCTGTATATATTGCAGCAAGACAGTATAATAATCCAACAACTTTGAAAGATATAGAAAAGCACATTCATGCTGACAGAAAAGTAATCGCTAGATGTTTCAGGTTATATGTTCAAGAATTAAACATAAAACCAACTCCAATTGACCCAGCAGTTTTATTATCAAAATTATGTAATGAACTTGATTTAACAACAGCAACTCAGAATGAAGCATTAAAAATTCTTGAGGAAAGCAAATCAAGAAGATTGGATATGGGAAAGAATCCATTGAGTGTTGCTGCTGCAGCAATCTACATTGCAGGAATAAGAACTGGTGAAAGAAGAACACAACAGCAAGTTGCCAAAGCAGCCAAAACAACACCTGTAACATTACGAAATAGATTTCGCGAAATTGTTGATGCTTTAGAATTCTCTGATGTAATTGTTAAACGCGGAGCAGCAAGCGCACCTGTATATATACGCGATCCTTGGAAGTTCTAGTTAAGCTTCTTCCTTTTCTTTTGTTCATTTTTCAATCTTAACTAGTATTACCCTCATGTTACTACTGTATTAATCTGCTTTTAAGATGATTCTCAGTTTTTGATATTAGGTGTAAAACCTATGGCTCTTAAGAGGAAATTTTCTCGTCAATCATCCAATGTAACTAAAGAAGAAAATATTGCTGCAGAAAAACCACCTGGAGTTAAGTTCTTTTCTCTAGTGGATGTAGTAAAAACTGATCGAATAATGGAAGAGGTTGAAGAAGGGAATTTAATATTTTTAAATATCAGTCGAATTGCTTCTTTTCCTGAAAGAAAAAGGGATTTTTTGAAATCTCTCAAAGACCAATCTTCTAAATTACATGCAACGTTAAAAATGGTTTCTGCAGAAACTGTAATGGTTGCACCAAACTCTGTACCTATTGAGATTCGTTCATTATCTCCAGTTAGATTAGAGGAGCAAAAAAAACTATAGACTGATGATCCAATATTAGAAGATTAATAACTTGCAGCTATCATCCTTATACTTTTGATTCTATTATCCTATTTACTTCTTTAAGGACCTCTGGAAGTTTGTCAATATTAGGTCCTCCACCTACTGCAATATCTCCTTTTCCTCCTCCTGAACCACCGAGTAACGATGAAATCTCTTGTATAATGTTTGAGATATCCAAATTAGAATTTGGAGATCTGGAACAAACTATGAGAACCTTCTTTTCCTGCTTTGAGAACAGTATGCATAATCCTTTCTCAAATGATTTAACTGCTTCAGCAGCTTGTACTATTAGCTCCTTTTGATTACCTGTTGTTTGCTTAACGATTACATCAACATCTTTAATTTTCTTTGATTGAACTTTTGAAGGAGAAAATTGTAGTTCTGCAATTTGCTTGTTCAGAGCTTCGATTGTTTTCTTCTGTTCTTTCCATTCATTAAAGAATCGTTTTGCTGTTTTTGGTAGGATTTTAGGTTCAATGCTAAGTATTGAAGCTGATTCAAACAGCAATGATTCCTGTCCTTGTATATACTTCAGTGCTGGTTCTCCTGCTAGAATCTCTATCCTAACAACACCATCTTGTATTCTTTCACTACTTGTTAATCTGATTATTCCAATCTCACCAGTATTATCAAGATGTGTCCCTCCACATGCTTCAATATCCCAATCAGTTACAGAAACAATATGAAGAGTTTTACCAGGCACAACTCCTCCTTGATAAATTTGGAAGCCATAGTCTTTTTCTGCTTCATCTCTATCTAGATTGATTTTTGATATAGACCGATTTTCAAACACAATTTTATTAGCTAGCATCTCTATTCTTTGTAGTTCTTCAAATGAAATAGATTGATAATGAGTAACATCAAGTCTTGCTTTTTCTTCTGTTTTATCTGCACCAGCTTGCCAAACATGCTGACCTAAAACTTCCCTTGCAGCATTATTCACGACATGAACTGCAGTATGATGACGCATTATTGCTAATCTTCGTTTTCCATCAATTTTTCCTTTAATTTTTACACCAGCTTTTAGAGAGAATTTTTCTGTTGTTTTGTGCACAATTGTAGGACCTTTCTTGAAAACATCTTCTACATGGAATTCATTTCCATCTGCTTCAATAGTACCAATATCGTGTATCTGTCCACCACCTGTTGGGTAGAATAAAGTTGTATCAAGAACAAGATAGTGGTCATTAATAACACTTACAACTTTTGCTTCAAATTCGGTTTTGTAAACATCCTCATAAAATGCTTGTTGAGTTGTGTGTTCTTCTTTAAACTCAATTTCCTCTTCTTTGATCTTCTTCTCTTTCAAAGCTTGCTTAACAAGAATATCTTCCATTTTAATGTAAAAATCATCAGGAACATCTACTTCTACATTCTTCTCTTTGGCTAATTCTTTAATCATAAGAGGATTGATACCATTATTTTGATAAAGATCAAGAAGAGTTTTAAAATCGAATTCTTTCTGCTTAGTGAGAAGCTGATTGACTATCCTTCTTCCAGAGTTTTTTGTATCTTCATATCTTTTTACTTCAATATCTATGATTTTGTGAATATCTTCTCTATGTTCCCTTACTCTGGGATAAGAAACAGATAAATGGTCAATTTGCATATCAAAAAGCTTACCAATAGAGAATTGAAGATTGAATAATTCTTTCAGAGCTACTATCCTTCTTAGGAGCACTCTGAGATTATACCCACCACCCACATTAGATGGAATTGCCCCATCTGCAATAGTGAATGAAAGTGTTCTTGCATGATCCGCTATTGCATATATGGCTTCTTGTTTTCCTAATTTGTCTATCATTTCATCATAGGTCATACCCAGATTTTTAGCCATCTGAATTCTTTCTTGCTTTAGATTTTTAGCTTCTTCAACAGCTAAAAGTCCAGATAATTTACTATATTCTAGTAACAAATCACGATCTGGTTTGTATCCATTTTCTTTTTGCAGATATTCAATAGCTTTAGGAAAAATAGCTTCGTAGATTGTAGGTGTTCCTTGACTAAACCATGATAATCGTTCCAATCCCCAACCAACATCAATAACTTGCATATCTAGTTTTTTTACTGCACCATTTTCAAATCCGTAAGCAATGAAAACATTATTTACAACTTCAACTCCATAGGACATTGCTTCTAGGTTGGGACCAAAATTACCTCCACCAGACCATATGCCTTCCACATAAGATATTTCTTCAGGTTTTAGTGCTAACTCTTCTGTTAGATATTTGAAATTAAGTTCCAAGCATCTATCCATCCAATATCCATCAGTTAAAGTCGCAGAATTAAATGAATGCTGACCAAACATAACGAAACTGGTTAGATGTCTAGCTGTCTTGCCAATATTGTCTATATCACTAAACTCACCTCCAGTTCGAATGCACATTTGGGGAACTACGAGTGGATTCGCAGGAGGATCAATAACACCTTCTAAAACCCAAGGTTGGAAATCTGCAATTGAAGCAATTGTGAAATCCATATCAGCTCTCCATCTGGAAACAACAGGATAATCTCTTATGGCAGTATGACCATTTTTAACGAAGAAATCTGTTAAACTTTTAATTGCTTTATCAAAATCCAGATTCTTGCCTTTCTTATCTAAGAATTTGTATCCGCCAGCACATCTAGTATCTCCACATACTTCTTGTTCTGGTACTAGTGTCCAAAAGTTATGGTTACAAATAGGACATTGCTTTCGTGTGAAACCCTTTTCCTTGAAAAGAGCGACTTCATAGTCTTCTTTTTTGAATCTTTCCTTTAGTTGTTCTTTGGATATAGACATTATAGCTCTAAAAGCAGAAACCCCCTAAAATATAATAAAATTTCGTATTAATGGCAAAAACTTCAGATTGGCAATACTTTTTTAAGAGTTTTTCAGAGAATTCTTTGTATGAATAAGATAGAGATAAAGGAATTACGGGGAGAAGACATAGATCCTATTCTTGAAATGACCTTCTATGGTTTCTTCAGTACTCCTGGAGATCTGGAACGATTAGCAAAGAACAAACCTTACTTCAAAGAGGATTTAGTCTTAGTCACTTATGAAGATGATAAGCCCGTAGCTGGTCTGATGTGTAAACCTATCCCGCAAAATGTGAGAGGAGCAATGAAATCCATGTGTGGAGTAGCTGAGGTAGTGACTAATCCAGAAGCTCGAAGAAAGGGTTATGCAAAGCAATTGATGATTCTATCCTATGAAAAAATGAAAGAACAAAATCAAGTTTTTTCAACACTTTATCCTTTCAAAGAATCGTTCTATGAAAGGTTAGGATACGTTACATATCCTCAATACCGTACTGCTATATTCTCACCAAACTCTATAGAAAGTTTGCTCAAAGTTAAACTAGAAGGAAATGTCGAGAGAGTTAATATCAAAGAAGGATTTGATGTATATCTGAATTTTATAAAAACGATTCAGAAATCGATTCATGGGATGGGTATAAAGCATGATGTTGAACAAGCAAGATTGAAAGATGAATCAGCTTATTGGCTTGCTATAGCAAGAAACAATGATGATGAAGTTGTTGGCATATTGACTTACAAAATCACTGGTTTCTGGAAAGAACTAAAAGCTAGGCATTTCTATTATAAGAATTCTTTAGGAAAATACCTACTACTTCAATGGGTGGCACATCATGCTGATCAAGTAAGAGAAATTCAACTTCCTCTTCTACATAGTGAATATCCTGAAACATGGTACAATGATACCTTTTGGGGAGAAAAAGGAAAAATTATGACCAGAACTTGGGTGCCTTCAGCTATGGGAAGAGTGATTGTGGTAGAAGAACTTTCAGGACTTCATGTGGGAACTGGAAAAATTTCAATCAAAATCAACGATGAGCAATGTGAATGGAACAATAAAATCTACAAATTCGAAAGCAAAAACGGAATACTTGATGTAACTGAAACAGATGAAATTGATTGTGAATTAACTATCCAAGGATTATCTGCTATAATCTATGGTTGCTATAATCTAGATGATTTCGAATTCAAAGGATGGGGAAAGATTTCTGAAGAAACAAGAATGAAAATACTTGAACTATTTCCAATCGCTTATCCATATTTGCATGCAGATTTCTAATTTATCTTCTGCATTTTTTTTACTTCAATGAATCCCAAATTGTAGGTGCAGAAACAGGATAGAAACTCTTCAAATCTTTTATTACTATAGCAATTTGACCTGTCTTTCCATGTACAGAAAATGGCATTCGACTCACTCTGTTTGTATCCATTGTAACCTTTCTATCAATTCGAGGATATCTCATGCGTATAATTTCACTTGATAGTTTTTTTCGAACTAGTTTGTTATCTGGAATAAGTATATTGTATTTATTATGATCGAATTGTTCAGTTGCATTAACTTTCTTGATGATATCTCGTGCTTTAGCAAGTGAGATTCCAAGATTATTCAGTTCTTTAGGTGTTGATCTAGTTAGAAATGATTTTGCAATTAATGAATATATTCTGTTTCGAAGAGGTTTTGCTTCACTAGGTATATCTTCGATTGACTGCGTTCTAGTAGGATCATGAATAAATGTCAAGTAATCTAATATTGCTCGTCTTTGATTTCTATCAAATTCTTGAGTTATTTTTTCTCTTACCCAACCATGAACTCCTCTTCTCCCTGAAAATATCCAGATGACGTCTTTAAAACCAAAATCTTCTTTCATTGTTTGATCAATGAAAATTGCAGCATCTTGAATTAAAGACCAACACTCCCTACAAAACTTATCCTCTCTGCATCCGCAATTGCGAACCCCCACATACAGTTTTTCATCCTTTGTTTCCTCTCCCTTTGATCCTTTTTCCTCGTATGCGTCATATTCATCGATATCAAGGTCAAAAATGAATTCTCTGAATTTCCATTTTATTTTCTGTATCGGAGTTTCTTTTGATGGTGATGTATCAAAGACAGCTCCAACATAGGCATCTTTGACTGAATTCTTAACCATAAAATCTCGGAGAAGATCAGTGTTATTGAAAGAAATGTTCCTGATGAATCTATTCTCTCCAACAACAAATCCAAACTCCCGATTTTGAAAATCTGATAAACCTATGAATGGCATGAATTGTTTCATAGGAAACTTCTTTTCATAATACTCTGAAATTATCTCAGGAGTTAGTTTTTCGCTCATCTTCTTTCACATCCTTTTTTTGGTAGAATCTTCTATAAGCTTGTCTTGAATAGTTTAGCATGTGGTTAATTTTGAAACCCCTTACTTTCCAACCAGTGAAGAAAGTAAAGTATCTTGCACACGCCTCCTGAAATTTCTGATTAGTTATTAATCTTGAGATGTCATCAATTGCCTTCTCAACAACTTGAGCATTCCTATCTTCAAATTTAATTTTTATATCTTCTCTAATCTCTTCTAGTTTCTTATGTCCCCAATAACAATAATAAACACTAATACAGGTTTTACAACTTGGGGGAGAATAATCTATTCCTCCTCCTTCTTTACCATAGATATGTCTTATTTGATACCCTACTCTATTTACAAATTCCTCATAAGACATACCTAGATTATCAACTGAATTTTGATACCAAAAACGATATTGCTCATCAACAGACATTCCTGCTCGTTTTAGGAAAGTTCCAAGTTGCCAATTCTCAACATGTGATAAGTGCCCCTTGGATTGAAGATAAGAGAGGAGTTCTTGTATACACGGAGGAAAAACATCTGGTTTTGTAAATACATCTTCACCTTCCTCTATTCCAAGTTTAGAGAAATCTCCAGAAAGACGTGTTGTTCTGGCTATTTTTGTTATTTTTTCTTCGATTGGTTTGATCGTTTCTTTTATTGATGAATCGCTTTCGATAATTGCTTGTGTTTGCTCTATTATGTCTTTCAATTGCTTTTCGAATTCTCTTTTTAAAGAAAGTCTAATATCTGATAATCTAACTATTGCCCAACCCTGATACAACAAAGCTTTCTTTGCTGCTATAACAGATGGAATTTTGAAGAATTTAATTGCAATTCTTTTATCTAAGTCTCTTACTCTTGTCCCGAACCTTCCTCTTGCATAACGGCTTGATCTGTAAGGAACATCAGAGAGATGAAAATCTCTATAAATATCAATTTTGAAAATGGAATTTATTTCTTCTACAGTCTGGACATTTTCAATGCCGTATAGATTTTTTAGAACAGATACTTTTTCTTCAAAATTAGAACTACTTACAAATCTGAATTCGAAAAGATCTCCCTCTACTTCTACAATCCAAGATGTTAAACGAGGATCTTGTGCAACTGATAAACGCAGAAGGTAATGCCCTCCTATTTCCTCCACTTTGGTTTCAAACCAATCATCTTCAGACATCCATGTTGGTTTGTTGATTATCCATAAGTCCTCAGACAATAGACGATCCAACCTGGTATTAGCAAATTTATACCAGCTTTCAACATCTACCGTAATATCACCAGGATCCTTCAAAACATACCAATCTGGAAGCTCGATAGACATATTGTGTTCCACTTTCTTGGTAACACTTATTTTTTTCATTTAAAAAATTGTGCCAAGGTTTTTTGATCATTCGTTATTTTTCTTAAGTTAGAAATTTTTACTCCTACAAGTCTAATTTCGTTAGGAGCTTTGTTTTTGAACTCCTCAAGGAGTACTTTTACAACCTCTCTAACAATTTTTTCTGTTTTCTCATAACTTGGAAGTGAATGACTTCTTGTAAAAGTTTCAAAATCTTGAAACCTTATTTTCAATGTGACAGTTCTAAAACTCATATTCTTTTCATTGGCAGTAGTAACTATAGTCTTTATTGCTGAATCTATGTGAGTCCAGATTTCTTTCCAGTCGTTGTGTTTATTGAAGAAAGTTCTTTCTTCACTTACAGATTTTCTTTCCCTACTTGTAAATTTAGATTCAGTATTTTCAGTATTGAATCCATTAACCAACTTCCAGGTTTTTAGTCCATACTTACCCCATTTTTGATGAACCAGTTGATAAGGAAGTTTAGCTAAATCACCACATGTAAAGATATTATTCTTTTTGTATATTTCCGCACTCTTCTTTCCAATACCAGGAATAATAGTTATTTTTTCAGGAGCAAGAAATTCAGCGATTTCCAGAGGTTTGATAACTGCCAATCCATCTGGTTTATCAGTTTCACTAGCAATCTTGGCAAGAATTTTTGTTGGAGCAATTCCAATTGAACATGTTAATTTCTCACTCGCATAGATGTCATCCTTAAGTTCGATTGCTAGTCTTTTTGCCTCTTCATAATCAGCAACAACATCTGTAAGGTCTAGATATGCCTCATCGTTGCCAGCAACCTTCATAACAGGAGAGTAATGTTTGACAATCCCCATTATATTATCTGATACTTGTTTATAGAGACTGAATGATCCTCTAACCATAATTATATCAGGGCACAGTTTAGCAGCTTGAGATGCTGGCATCCCTGAATGAACACCATATTTTCTTGCTTCGTATGAACATGTACTAACTACACCTTGCTTAGTTTCAGGATTTCCTCCAACCATCATAGGCTTTCCAGCTAATCTAGGATTTTCTCTAATTTCCACTGAAGCAAAAAAAGCATCTAAATCCATGTATAAGATAATAGAGTCAAACACTTGCTCTTTTTCAGAGAAATAGATTTCTTGGTTAGCTAATACCATGCCAAGAAAATAATCTTTTTTTCGCTATAAAAACCTAAAAAAATGAAAAAAGTGAGGAATTTACCTCTTTCTTTTTTGTCGAATAAATATTGATACTACTGCAAAAAGTCCAATTATAGGAATTATGAAAATCTTTGTGAATTCCGGTGTTACAGCACCAACGGTACCAGGGGTTGGTGTGTCAATTACAAAGTCCGCATCACAGTCATCTGTATCCGAGTTTGCAGGTTCTCTTTGAAGAGTCTCATCATCACCTGTGGATCCACCACTCCAAGAAACAACTCCAGAGACAGATCCTGAACCCCATGCAACAGCATCCTTAGTGTTGCCTGAAGGATCTTTCAAGAGAACATCGTCACCTGTGTTACTCAAAGCTATATCTCCTAAACCATAATCGGCTGCTGCAACAGTTATTCCTAAATCACTCATCTCGTCCACATAAGTTGTACTGTCTTGAGCGAAAACTAATACACCACCAGCGGTTATTTGAGCTTCATCAGGGATAATGTATTCTCCTTCACTATCTGTTATTTCCCAGTTTTCAATTGAAAGCGCAAAACTAAAACCATTGTATAATTCTACAAATTCTCCATTTGGTTCAGTTACACCATCATATCTGATTTCTGATATTAGAAGAAGCCAATCTGCTGTATTAATGATGTTAATTTTCTCTTCAATTTGAACTGGTGAACCAACATCGGGAGTTCCTATTATTTTGATTGTATGAATTCCATCATCATATGTTGTTGTATCAACACTATATCCTTCAATACCGTCAGGATTTGACCAAGTATGGACAGATACAGAATCAATAAATAATTCTCCTGATGTATAGTTGTTGATAGCAAAAGATGCTTGGATATTGAATGTACCAGATGCAATACCTCCAGGTTTTGGAGATGCTAGTGCCACAGGTTCTGCAAAGCCAACTGGTGTTTCACTATTTGCCCAGTCATAATCGAATATAGTTTTGAAATAACTGGCTATATTAGAATTCTTTACTATTGCTCCTGATTCTCTATTGTTCACTACAGAATTATTTGACCAGTTTATACTTGAAATTTGCACAATTTCATTATCTACAGAGATATACTTGTTATGATCATACATTCCCTTGAAGAATTTGATTTGTATTCCATTGTTGATTAGAGTTTCTGTAACGTTTTCATTAGCTGAACCAGGTTCAGGAATCATCACTCTAACAGATACACCACCTAAAGCAGCATCAATTAAGTCATATAACAATTCACAGTCAAATTTGATGTATTGAAGTTCTAAATCGATTGATGTTGTAGCATTCTCAATCAGACTTGAAAGCAATTCATAACTATTGTCAGGTGCGAATATTGGGGTTATTTCTGCATATTCAACAAAGGTTTGAGAAGCTATTTGAGGTACATATGTTCCAGTTACTTCGCTTTGAAGAGTTCCTGTGTGTGCACCAGATACATATGCTGTTCCATAGTTTAACCCATCATCAAAGAACACATCTTCATAATACTGTGCTATTGTTGAATCATTAAATGCAAATCCCATCTCTCTGTTTGTTCGAGCATCTGTAGACATAGGTAAACTGGAGGGTGCCCAGTTACCTGAATAAACATAAGCTACCTGAGTGTCAACAATCCAGAATTTTGAATGAGTGTATGTAAATTGCGAAGCAGCAATCCAATATACATCTATCGCAGCATTGTCTAGTCTCCATGCAGATTCTTCGGTATAATCATTTTCATAAGAATTCACACGATGTTCAGATAAATGAACAACTACATCAACTCCTCTACCTTTTGCTGCAATCAGTTCATCTACTAGTGCTTCACTTGAGAGTGTATAAACTTCCAGATAGAAGGAAGTTTGAGCAGCTTTAATAGAATCACTAACAACTTTAAAAGCATTATCGGGTCCCACAAATGTTGTGATATTGTAAGTACCTTTGTAGGTAGTTGTTGTAATTGCGTCGATTGTATCTCTCGTAATTAAAGGTGTCATACCTTCAGCTTGAACTGAATCGTTGGTGTTAGCTAAGCTGAATAATGGCAACATTAATACAAGAAACATAATTGAAACGAATTTTCTTCTTTTCATAAATATATATAAAAAAATTAGTTAATAAATACCTATCGTCGAAACAAATTTTCTCTTCAGGCTTTATCTTTGAGAATTTGTACAGCTTTTACAACCTCTTCAGCTGTATTTGGTCTTCTTGCTACTCTTTCCAAATATCTTATGTATTGGCTATAATCTGCTTCTGTAATATCTAACAATGCAATTATGTCTGTTTTATTAAATTGGTCAATATTTGGGATTTCAGCAACTTCCTTGGCAAATTCCATAGGTGATCTCTTTTCCTTTACAACACTGATTGGGTCTCCCCAAACACCTGTTAGAAAACTGAGATCCTCTTCATTTGCACCAGATACATGAATTTGCACTTCATTGTTTCTAATTAGTTCAGCTATCATTATCCTTGATCTAACAAAAATGAAATGCCCTTCTCCTTTATCATGTGGCTTGACCTCGGTTTGATAATAGTTGGCAGCTTCTTCAAATTGTCCTAATAGCAAGTTCTTATCCTTGGGAACAAATATCACTTTCATACCATTCAATTTGCATAATGAAATAAATCTGTTTCTACTGAACTAATTCCACAAAACTAACTTATGCATGGTGATAAGCATAGAATCTTTTTACTCTTTCATGAATCTCTTGTTTCTCAGGTTGAACTATTGACATATTTTGTTTTAACCAAATTGGGAGATGTTTCTTGTAATAGTAACGAGCAAATCTATAATCCATCAGTACAATTACTGCGAAGTCTTCTAAACTTCGAATTGGTCTACCTGCTGCTTGAGCTGCTCTTGTTAATGCTGGTATATTGTATCCATATTCTCTACCTTTGGTTGGAAATTGGCTGTCTAAATAGTCAATTGTAGCATCTATTGTTGGTGATGGTTTGGCATATGGAATCCCAACAATGATTACACTTTGCATTTCAGCTGCAGGATAATCACTTCCTTCAGATGCACGTCCTCCCAAAACAGAAAATAAGACTCCTCCATTTTTCTTTGATTCTTTTTTGAAATCATTTATTAATTTATCACTTTCAAGAGAAGACATTCCTTTATGAGCAATAAAAAGAGGTTTTGAAATAATTCTGTCTAGACCTGTTTTGAGTAAACTCTCCATTACTGAATAGCTAGCGCAAAAGACACCAGTGTTTTTTGGTGTTGCTTCAACTACTGCTTTTACAATCTCTTTCATTTTTGCGTAAGTTGCAGGGATTCTATCGTCTAACTTTGAGGATATTTTGTCAATAACAATGGTGACACTATTTTCTTCTTGGTAAGGAGAGGGTAAAATAAGATTATCAACTCTATTTGGGTTTAGACCTATAAGGGAAACATAAGCTTCAATTGGTTCTAATGTACCTGATGTAGAGACTGACAGGAATACATCATTGAAAATCTTTTCAGTTACAACTCTAGGATCAAGTGATAATGCAGTGATTCTAGAGATTGGATTTCCAGTTCTAGATTCTGATTTAGAAACAAAATGAGCGTAGTCTGTTCTTCCCTTTGTCTCTAGAAGTTGTGCAATAAAGTTAACTACTGATGAGGTATAGGACATAGGAGCTTTGTTTCTGTTTATTTGTTCTTTTTTCACGTGATCTGCTAGATTGCTCAGACTCTCAACAAGCTCCTCATCAATTGATATTCTTGACCTTCTTTCTACATTGTAGAGAAATATTTTCGGATCAATTCGAGTTTCTTCATTCAATACTAAATTTTTAGTTTCTTGAGTAAGTACGTTAGTAAGGGCTTCAAGAAAATCATATGCTTCTCCCATCTTTTGTTTTAATGCTTCAGATTGGGCTCCTTCAAGAGTGAAATTTGATAGTGAAGCACTGCTTATATCTACAGCTGTTGCCGGAAGATTATGTGCTTC
>JAEOTK010000363.1 GCA_016839875.1 Candidatus Heimdallarchaeota archaeon | reverse complement strand
CCACAATTTTTTGTGCATTTTTTATCACCTTATAACTGTCTTTTTAATTAGTAGGACATAAAAAAGTATTATTGTCTATGCTTGATTTTCAGTCCTCAGAAAAGGATCTTCTATAGAGAAGCACTTCGATTGGTTCCTTTTCTGCTTTTTCAGGTACTAGAAGACCACTTGTTCTCTGATTTAACCAAACCTTAACTCCTGAATAGATTAGCGAACTTAACATCAGCGAAATAGTGAAAATTGCACTGAAAAATCCTGACCATAGTATGCTTCCAGAGAAGAATAATAAATAGATTGTAACTGGGAGTATGAGAATACAGATTGAAGCTAATGGGATACCAAGGAATACATACAAGAATTCATTCCAAATAAACAGAAAAATTGATCCACTTCTCTTAGATATAACTGGAATGAACACTGCCATAAAGAAAATAACACCTCCTAGAGCAAGAGCGAGAAAAGAGAAGATCATTAACCATATTGTAGGGAAAAATCTGTAAATGACATATAGAAGAAGGCTTGTAATCATGAAGAAAAGACCAACTACTATTCCTTCTTTGAATAGATCTGCTTTGTACAACCTATCTAAATAAGTCATTATCATATTAAATTGGCATAGACCTTTAAATATTTTTTATTTACAACTTTATAATTCGAAATGTATATGTTTTTTAAGTTAGGAGGAATTCAGCAATAAGTATTACATTCCTTTATAATCAGTCAAAAAAAGGAGAGAAATTCCTTCCGAAATTCTAAAGAACATACATTAGGGGCTCTGTAATCCCATATCATACTCTGAATATGATGGTAAGGTTTTTTAGGTAAATGTGTGAGGTTATGCTATAATGAGTATCCAAGATAAAGGTAAACAGAAGGCAGAGTTAGATAAAACTCTACAAAAATTCACTGAATTATTCCCTTCTGTTAGACCAGAGAAGGTTCCAATTGAAAAAGCTCTGGTTGTAATTGATGGAACAGCTAAATCACGAGCAGCGGTTTTACTCGCAGGACAAATGAATGAAAAATTTAAAACTAAAATAGATGTAATTTGTTTCTACACAGAGAAACCACCAGTTAAAGCTAAAACTTCCAAAGAAAGTTATGAAGATTCCTTAGCTTTTGCATACGAACATCTACGAAGTGATGAATTTGAAATCAAAGGTCAAGTAGTTGAAGATACTGAGATGTTAAAGAACATACTCAATAACATCTTGCAAACAACTGAATACGATATCATAATTGTTCCATCGTCATTTATTGGAATGAAAACAACTGAAATAGAAGAAGATACAGAAGAAGATATCGAAGCAAAAATTACAATTATGGGTGATTTCTTCGAATATCTTCATGAACAAATTCCCCAAATCCCATTGATGCTAGTAGAAAGTGAAAAAATTAACTTGGACCTCTTATGGAAGAACATAGGTATCTTTGCTAGTAACAGCAATCAACTAAGCTATTTAGTTGAAAAAGCACTTAAATTCAGTGTGAAAAAATCAGAAATTCATGTTCTTATCAACATAGATCCAAGTTTTCATGACGATAAAACTGAAGAAGAATTCAATTCTTATGTTCAAAAGAACAAAGAAGATTTAGAAAGATTTGAAAGAGCGAATTCTGAAGTATTCAAAGAAGCTTCGAGATATGTTGATCATCACCTTATTACTACCGATGATGTTGATATTTTCAAAGACGAATTACTCACAATTGGCAAAGATGTAGGAAGTCTAATCATTTATCTTCCGTCCAAACATTCTAGCCTGTATGGTTTCTTTATTGATATTCTTGAGAACCCAGAAATATCATTTCCAATTATCATTGCTAAAAAGAAAATAACTCCAAAGAAAGAAGTGAAAGAGGAAGTAGAGGAAGAAGAAGAGAAAGAGGAAGAAATTACTGAAGAAAAAGAAGAAGTGGTAGAGGAAGAAGAACCAGTAGAAGAGAAGGAAACAATAGTTATAGATGAATCCTTAAAAGAGTCGATTAAAGAAGAAGTGAAGAAAGACATTCTCGGAAAACCAGATGAAGAAGAGAAGGAAGAAGAAGAAGTAATCGAAGAAGAAGAGGAAGAGGAAAAGATAGAAGAAAAAGAAGTTGAAGAAGAAAAGGAAGAAATCACTGAAGAGGAGACTGATGAAGAAATGAGTGATATGGAAGAACTCAAAGAAGAAGTAAAGGAAGAAGTGATTGAAGAAATCAAAAAAGAAGTCAAAAAAGAAGTTAAAGACGAACCCAAAAAGGAAGTCAAAAAAGAAGTATCAAAGGAACTTAAAAGCGAAGAAAGCATGGAAGAGATCAAAGAATCCATAATTGAGGAAATTAAAGAAGAAATCAAAGAAGAAATCAAATATGAATTGAAGAAAGACCTCAAAGAACCCAAAAAAGAACTCAAAGAAAAGGTCCTTGAAGAGATTAAAGAAGAAGCTGAAGAAGAAGAAATAAAAGATGAAGAGGAAGAAGAGGAAGAAGAGGAAGAAGAAGAAGAAGTAACCTCTCGAATGGAATTCGAATAGAAACAGCTTTATTTGAAACTATTGCAGAAGAATCTGCAAAATTCTGGGTGGATCCAGAATAAACATTTCCAACTTAACAAATAAAAGGTGGTCAATTGGCGGAAAACTTTACAGGTATATTACCTGAAAATCTAAACTGGATAGCAGCAATAATCATTGTGGTTATTGTCTTAGTGACCGTCCTTTTATTAATGAAAGAGGGAATTGATGCTACAAAAATCACTGTAGCTGGAGCTCTTATTGTATCGATATTGTATCTATTCCTTGTGCATGATTGGAAAACAGGTTTCGAGGAAAATCTGAGTTACACGGAAGTACCAGATCATTTTCTTGAAGCTTTAGCTAGAACGGTTAACATAGAAGCAATTCTGATTATCTTTTCTGTAAGTATCATAGTTGCTATTACTAAAGGAGCAGGTTTCTTTGACTTCATTTCACTATCATTGGTTAAATTAACCAAAGGTGATCCCCGAAAACTGATGGTTGCTTTAGGAGGTTTGACATTCTTTGTAAGCATGTTCTTCGATAATCTATCAGCTATTATTTTATTAGGGTCTCTTACAGTAGTTATATGCCGACAACTTGAACTTAGAATCAGACCGTTTGTACTTTTTGTAGGAATCAACACTATCATCGGTGGTCTTCCTACACCTGTGTCTTCATTACCAAACATCATTTTCTATAACTTACTAGAACCTTCAACCCTGTCCAGTAACATGAATTTCATTATCTTCATGGGATATATGCTTCCAATTTCATTATTATTCTTCGGTCTTGCAACTGCATTTTTCTTTTTCATTTATAAAAAAGACATTTTTATTGAGATATCTGATGAAAAGAAGGAACAGTTAGGTAGAATTAATCCTTGGTCTGGTATCGAAAACAGAATAGACATATGGAAATCTCTAATACTCTTAGGAACCCTGTTTGTTGGATTCTTACTCACAAGTATTCCTGGGAATCCGTTGGATGTTGCATTAGTAGCTCTAATTGTAACAATTTTTGGAGTCTTCTTGTTCAGAAAAGATTTGAAAGATTATCTAGAGGATGGAGTCGAGTGGGAAATGATTGTTTTTTTCATAGCCTTATTTGTTTTAATGGGCATCTTAACTGCTTCAGGAGCACTTCGACCATTAACTAATATCTTAATAGGTGTAATTGGAGAAACACAAACAATCACTGGACAAATTCTAGTTTCACTAATCATAGGAGCTGTAGGATTACCAATAACTGGTTTTCTGAATGGATCATCTGCTGCATTGATATTCTCATATATCTTCCAAACATTACCTCAAGGCATAACAGCAGGCTTATGGATAGCTTTTGTGCTTTCTGGGAATATAGGAGGAGCTTTAACTCCATTAGGATCAATTACTATATTAATGGCTTTGGAAATCCTTAACAGAGAAGGAGAACCTATGTCTTTCTTCCAGTATCTAAAGCGGATGCTCCCTCTAACTCTAACTTTAGGTATTTTAAGCATAGGATACTCAATGCTTCTTATAGTAATTTTTGGATGATATGGACTATAAGCTTAGATATTAAAAAGAAAAAGGATTCTAAATTTTTCCTTCTCTTTTTGCTCTTGCAATCTGTTTCTTTATTTCTATACTTTCTAATTCCTTTATACTAAGTTCTGCACTTTCTGAAATATTTCCGTAAGTTTGAATGAGTGGAGGTAGTGTGAATGCAATTCCAATGATTGTTGGTATGGTTATAACAAACATCCAAAGCATAAAGCCAACCATTGCAGCCCAAACTGCTTTAGCTTTTCTTCCAATTAAAGCAAAATAGAGTGCCAAGAAAAATCCAGATAACGCAGCTGTAAGTACTATTATGAGGAATAGAGTTCTCATGCTGTCAGTTTCTTGTTGAATCTCAAGTTCTCTTGCTTTTTCATCTCTATAGAGAACCTCAGGAGTAAAATAGTTTAACTCTTTTAATTTATAGAAATCATAATAATCGTTTGGATCAACTTCTACTTCTACCATACCTTCAGGAATCTTTTCTTCTTCTATAATTTCTTCTTCCGTCATACCTAAATTATAGCAATCTAAAATTAAAAGGATTATTAATGGGTAAAAAAATACCTAAAAAAATAGCATTTAAAAAAGGAGTAGTTAATTAGAAAGATTGAGTTCAGTAATATTTCTATCTTCTTTAATCTGCCGTGGGAATACCTCTTCCAAATGCTCCATAGTATAAACATACTTCTGAAGCTGATTGTGCAGCTCTTTTCAGAGCTTCTTTCGTATTAGTCTTTTTCAAGTATTCAACTAGAAATCGAGCTATGAACCCATCACCAGCTCCTAATGTATCAACCACTTCTACATCAATACTAGGTTGATGATACATTTTTCCATCAAAAAGATAGGACCCATATTCTCCTTTAGTACAGATTATGATTTCAGGTCCCTTAGAATGTAGTTTTTCCATGAAGGTTTCTATGCTGCCAATCTCTCTGTTTGAAATCGAAAGAATAGCGATATCAGCAAACTGAATAAATCTATTGAGATAATCATGTGTAAATTCATCAGTAAAATCAAATGAAAGAAGTGTATTGGGAGATATTAATGATTCTAGATGCAAATCAGTTTTTCCATAATAACTGGTATGGATAAGATCATGGTCTAATAAAAAACCCATATCCGTAGTTTTTAATTGAAATTTTGAACTTGCCCCCTTCCTCGTATTTCCGAATTTCCTTTCCCCATTTTGCAGAAATATTTCCGTGAAGTTTGTAATTTCATCTTTGATATGAGTATGTGAAGTATTTACACCTTCTTCATTTAAGGAGCTAAGAATTAGTTCACCATAAACATCTTTCCCTATCCATCCAGTATAACTAGTTTCTACTCCATATCTTTTAGCTAATACTGCAACATTAACCGCATTCCCTCCAGGATACATCATACCCATATTAACATACTTATCGACAGTATTATGTCCTACACATGCTAGTTTAACCATTAATATTCTACCTTTCCCATATACCTTCGAATTGATTTATCATGTTCCCGAGCTTCTGAAAAATAATCCATCAAACGTCTTGTAGCTGCATCTAGTACAATAGCTGATACAAAAGGTCGAATGTCTTCATCAATTCCTTCTAATTTATAATCTTTTGAGTCAAAATTGATGAACCCCTCACAATATTCTTCACCAAAACGTTTAACTCGTTCTGCTTCTTCTCGATGAGGTGTTTCATCAATAAGATTTATCACTGGAAAAGACTCATCTACAAGTTCAAATGGTCCATGAAAAAATTCAGCGGCTGCTATTGGAGTAACATGCATCCATTGCATCTCCATAAACGAATTAAATGCCAACATATATGCGGAATGAAACATAGGTCCTGCTCCAACAACAAACATAGAATCTTGAGAAGAATATTCTTTTGTAAATTCTTGAATCCGTTTTTCAGTTTGTTCCAGAGCAGAATACAAAGCAATGGGGAGATTTCTTAAAGAAGAAAGTAGCTTTTCATGTATATCCCAGTTTTGAGGTTCTGCTACTGAGAAATAACCACTCACTAAAGCACTTGTCACAATAAACCTGGAATAATCTCCTAGTTTTGTATCCCCGAAAAGTAATTTACGGTCCACATTCAAACTTAAAGGAGAATCAGCAAGCCTTGTTATGCCAATACTAAAACATGGTTTAGCTTGACAATATTCTGCTGCTTTGACAATCTCGGGTGTAGTTCCAGAATATGAACCCAAAATAACAACTGTATGTTCATCAATGAAATTTGGATTTTGATTAACAAATTCTGCAGGATAGTAAGAATAACATCTTGTTTGAGTGCAGTTCTTTTCTATCCAATAAGTGATAGTAGACATAACTCGATAGGGAGCTCCACAACCAACGAAAACGAGTTTGGAGAATCCTTTTTCAAAGAGAATTTCCCCAAGTTCAGAAGCGGTGTCTATCTGAGAAACTGCATGATCTAAATGATGAGTGAATTGAATTTTATCATTCGACTGCAATTTATTTCTTTTTCAACTTATTAACAAGAATTATAAGATTTGTTTACATTACATAATTCTGTTAATTGTCGGGTATCACTGATGCTAGAACATTGTGTTCCAATAGCTCAGCTATTCTTGTATATTGATAAGGATATGTTTCAAATATAGTTCCTGAAGCTGTCAAAATTAGAACTAAGTCTAATTCTGGTATCCAAAGAATAAATTGTCCTCCATGCCCCCTTGCTGAATAAGTTAGATAGCCACAATATTCTTCAATCCAAATCTGATAACCATATCCCGTCTCCTCATATATGGAGGATCTCATTCCTTCATCTACTCTTCCCTCTGCATAATCCTGAATCGAATCAAGTACCCATTGTTTTGGAATGATTTGTTTATTGTTAAAAGAACCATTATTAAGATATAACAGACCAAACCTTGCTAGTTCTCTTGATGTAAAATTCATAGCATGTCCCCCTGTATAATATCCTTGTGGATCTTGAGGCCATAAATCGACTGTAATTCTTAAAGGTTCGAATAAATATTTATCTGCAAATTCTCTAGTACTCATGTTTGCTGCTCTTGTAAGGATTATAGAAAGGAGATGCGTTTGAGGTGTTCCATAATGCCAATCCTCATCCGGATTATGAAGTAAAGGTAGTTCAAGAGTATATCTTGTACGATCAGGACTTTCACCATAGGGGATCCAATCATCTGGACTATCATTAAAATTGAAACCTGCTCTCATTTTGATTAAATGATCTAAGGTTATATCATATATTCTTGGATCTAAACTAAGGGATTGGTATTCAGGTAAAAAATCCATTAATTTCAGATCTAAGCTCTCGATAATCCCTTTATCTATTGCAATTCCCATTAATGCTGATATGAAAGTCTTTGAAGCAGAATGTATGTGAAATGAAGTGTCCATAGCTCCATCGTTAAAATACCATTCAACAACAAGTTTGCCATGTCTTACAATAAGTAGACTTCGCAGAAAAGGCATATTTTCAGCTATTGAGTGAGTTACTTCTAGTTTAGCAGCATCAAATCCATAATCTTCAGGATCTGCTGTTTGCCATCTATAAGGATAATTTCTTGCTAGAGGAATTGTTATTGCCAAGGAAGCAACAACTAAGACAGACAAACATAATCCAATAATAATCGAAAGTTTGGGTTTTTTCCATTTCATTACAGACACTTCTTATTTCATTACTCAATTTTCACCAAATTTTTACCTCGGACATTTTTAAATAATTGCAATTAACATAATTAACTTTCCCTATTTTTCTTTATGAGAAAAAACAAAAAACAAGAAGTAGAAAGTACAATAATGGATAAACTCAGGAATAGATTTCTAGCAAATAGTAAGGAATGAAAACTTTGATAACTCAGTTCTTTTCCATCCAGGTGCGACCATCTAAAGAATAGGAAGTCTAATTTTTTACTTTGCAATGCAAAGTCTTTTATATTGCAAAGCACTTTGTATACTTGATTGATGCAAATGACACAAAATAATGAAATGAACTCACTTGTTGATTTAGAAAAATTGGAAAAGAAAACCAGTTTACTCTATTTCCAGGATGGATTGTGGGATATGTGTCTTGGTTTTATATGGATTGCATTTGGTATTGGGGCGTATTTTTATGATTATTTACCAAGTCCAATAAACTCATTACTAGGACTTATACTAGTTGTTATAGGTCTCATATCATTCTTGCTTGGAAAAAGGTTTCTTACTCTTACAAGAGTGGGAATTGTAAAGAAAAGAAGAAAAAAACAACCCAGAATAATAGCTTTAGCTATTGTAACAGCAGTTATGGTACTACTAACAGTCTTAGCCGTAATATTGACAGTTACTGGGGTATTAACCTTTAATGGTTTAAGCTATGGAGTTGGAATAATATTTGGGTTAATTCCTATTGTTATTTTCAGTATCACAGCTTTTTTACTAAAATATCCCCGAATAATTATCAATGGAATACTAATGGGAATCGGACTGTTTTTAAATGAACTATCAAACACATTAGATTATCGTCAATACAGCGGAATACCTTTGATTATAACTGGAGGTATCATTCTGGGAATAGGTATACCCTATCTGATCTTTTTCCTCAGGAAGTATCCAGTAAATAGAGGAGAGAACGCAGATGGTAGCTGAAAAGAAAATTGGTGAATCTCTTAAAGATATAGTAACAATTGATAAAGTAATCCATGAACCCGCTAGATTACTGTTAATGTCATATTTGTATGTTTTAGAGAAAGCAGATTTTCTTTTCTTAAGAGCAGAAACAAACCTAACGTGGGGAAATCTTTCCTCTCATATAACTAAATTAGAGAATGCTGGGTATGTAGAAGTAGAAAAGAAGATTGTAAGAAAAAAAACACATACATTAGCAAGCCTAACCAACGAAGGAAGAAAAGCTTTCGAAGAGTACAGGAAAAAAATGAAGAAATTCTTGGTTTAGCTATAATCAATATGGATAAGAAAAAATTTTAGTTCTTTTCCATCCAGTTACGTCCATCCCAATGGGTCATGCTTTTGGTAGCCTTACCATCAGGTTTCTTACCTGCAGCAAGTTCTTCAGCCGATAACCAATACATAGAAGGATGTTCTGTGTTATAGAGTATGTTGTAAGCCTGTG
>JAEOTK010000362.1 GCA_016839875.1 Candidatus Heimdallarchaeota archaeon | reverse complement strand
GAGAATGTAACCAATTCAATGACAATACAGCTGATTATAGCTTCAGTAATGAGTGTTATTGCACTTGTTTTTGCTTTTCTTATTAAGGAAGGTAAAAATGGAGAAAAAGAAAAACATGAAGAAACATCAACTGAAGAAACCTCTTCTAAGACAGATACAGTGAGAAGCAAAATTACTCTCTTTCCTTTGATATTTGCAATCATTCTTTTTCTAGCATTTTCATATCAAACGACAGGAGGTTTTTGGGGATATACGTCCATATATTTCTTGGATACGTTGACTATTGATCCAGATTTCTATTCACTTTTTCTCATTATCAAAACGATATTAGCATTGCCTTTAGCTTTTTTCCTTGGAAAAGTAAAGAAGACAAAAAATATTGCTATAATAATCATGATTTCTATGGGATGGATGACTCTGGTATATCTTCTAATGACTCTCTTTCCTACAAATTGGATTATGATTCTGATAATCTATAGTGTGCCGATGTATCCTTTGTATACGATTGGATATTATTCCCTAGTTACTATCTTTTCTACATTTGAAAGAAGGGGAACAGCTTATGGATTGTTTAATGCATTAGGAACTGCTGGCTATATATCAGGTATTATTATTCTTGGGGCAATTGCAGATAGAGCAGCAACAGGTATTGAAAGTATGCTAAGAAATTCCTTTATTTTAGCATCAGTCGCTTTGTTTGTCTCTATACTTTTCTTCATAGTAGTAAGAATAAAAGAGAAAACTATAACCGAAGTAGAGTTGAACAACAATGGATAACAATGAAGTGAAAATAAAACGAGAAGTCTTGCTAGATAGCTTATGTTATAACTATGGAAAGGATAAATTTCTAAACTGGTGTAGATCTCTTAGGTACTTTCGTTTCTGTAAATCTCATCCTTATCCAGATGATTTGAAACCAGATCGATTCATTGCTTTGACTAGTTTTGAGAATGAAGCAGAATTAACCACTTTTTGTAATTCATTAGAAATAAATGCAAAAATTGAGGGAGGTAAAATCCTAAACTCTAATGATAGTAACTCAACATTTTATGGAAAAGCAGCAGTGTTTGGTGTTTATTGTTATGTTAATGTCAATAAGATTCTGAAGACCTTGTTACTTGAAGTATCTGGGACTGAGAGTGATCAATTTCTACTGGATGATACAACTTTTCAAAGAGCAAAGCAGATAGATGAGAACCTATCAGCTCTGGAAATCGAATTTATCAGCTCTCCCTATGAAGATGATTACTGCATAACTCCAAAATTTTACCCCGAGGTTTGGAAGTAGAATTTCTAGGGTGGTAATAGATATTGCTTCTCAGGAGATCTAATTTTGTTTAAGAATGATTGTATAAGCATAGTTATTCCCATTTTCATTAGACTTTTCTCCAAAGATCTCTGAAGCTCATCATTATCCTTAAAGAAATGAATCTCTCTACCTTGATTCCTAATAGTTTGAGCTGTAACCCTTCTCATCAGTTTCTTGTAAATTTCAAACGCATTCTTCTGTTTTTGTTCTGCTTTGATTAGTGCTTTAGCCACTAACCTACCTGACAGTGCCGCTGCATCCATCCCAACTCCTCTAACTTGATCAACAAGACCTGCGGCGTCTCCTATCATCATTATCCTATCTCTCCCTAGCCAAACACGATCCTTGGATAGCATGTCCATTGAAGTCTTATATCCCTCTCTCTTCACAATTTCACCTTTGAGATTAAACTCATCTTGGATGTGCTTATAGAATTTTTCTTGCCTTTCATTGACATTGGTGTCATTGCAACCTGTTCCAACAACCCAGTAATCCTTACCATCTTCTAAAGTTTTCATATAAACCCAAGCAAACATTGCATTATTCCATTCCATATTCCAGAATTGATAAAGTGCTTCAGGATCCATATCAGCTGTTCCGTCAATGTAGTAGTTTAAAGTCGCACCTTCACTCCCTTTAGGAAAATCTTCAGGACGAAGTTGTAAGCGGATTTTTGGACGAAGACCAGTTGCATCAATAAGATATTTTGTTGTGAACTGCATTTCTTTCTTTTCTTTTGGTTTAACCAGTGTCACGAGAACGTGATCTTCTTTCTCATCAACTCTTTGACAAACACAATCATCAATGAATTCTGCACCTGCTTCTTGAGCAATAAGATTCAACCAATGATCAAATGGTTTTCTCATGAAATTGAACATCTTGAAGTCAGAACCAAATGTTTTGCCATTTGGAAAGTACATCTTCATTTTTGTTAATTCAACATTGCATAACCGATTTTTAGGTATTTTTTCCCCCAATATTTTTTCAAAATATTCAAACTGAATTCCAGAACAAGCTTTATGTCTTGGGACTTTGTGTCTTTCAACAAATAAGGTTTTTAATCCTCCACGGGCAGCAAACTTCGCAGCAGTAGATCCTGCTATACCCCCTCCTGCGATGATGACATCATAATCACACATATTACAGTCTTCTATTGGATACTCGTTTAAATCTTACTATACAGTCCATAGAGAGATATACGCACAAGATTTTTAGATTTAGTATCATTAATACAATTATGAGTTCTTCTAATCCTCATTGTATATGCACCTGGGAAGATAAAGAAAACTGTGAAAACTGTAATATAGCAGGTAGATTACATTGTCATTTGGATAAGAAGTATTCAATCATTTTTGGGATTCCTTTCGTTGTAGCTTTTATTCCAACCTTTATAGGTTTGATACTTTTGAGATATCCTCTTAATTTAATTTCAACTCTGGTTTGGATTGGTTACATAGTTTTCTTCTTCGTAGTTTGGGAACCTCCAATTCTTTGTGCACATTGTCCGTTTTACGCTGAGGGAGAGACCAAGATTTTACACTGTTCGATTAATTACGGTTTTCTTAAAACAGCTAAATTCAAACCTGGTCCAGCAAACCTTTGGGAAAAGATTCAATTCTTGATTGGAGCAAATCTGATTTTCATAATTCCTGCTATATTTTTGATAATAGAAAAAAAATGGTACTACTTAGGAGTTCTAGCAATCGGAGTTATCGCATGGTATATAGTCATTCAACTGAAAATATGTACAGATTGTGTTAATTTTTCATGTATTCTAAATAGGGTTCCAAAGGAGATAAGAGATGAATTCCTAAAGAAGAATAAGGTAATGTACGAAGCTTGGAAAGCAAGTGGTTATGAATTCTGTGAGTGAGTATAATGAAAATAAGACCTGCTGATGCAAATGATGCTGAAGATGTTGCTTACGTAGGCATCAAAGTTTGGCAATCTGCTTACAAAGGAATATTTCCTGAAGAAAAGCTGAATGAAATGAATCTTGTAGAGCGTTTAGAGAGATGGAGGAAGATCATCATAGGTATCAAAGAGGATGATACTGCTGCTATGTTTGTTGCAGAAGATAAGAACGGGAATGTAGTTGGTTATGCTTCAGGAGGAAGATATCCAGATACAGATCCATATGATTGCGCGATAGGAGCAATATATGTTTTGGATGAATATCAGAGAAAAGGGGTAGGATCTAAACTTGTAAAAGAAATTCTTGAATTCTTTAAATCACAGCAACATAAGACAATGATAATCTGGGTATTAGAAGAAAATCCTTACAGAAAATTCTATGAGAAATTGGGAGGAATTGTTAAAGAAAGAAGCTCATATGAGAAATGGGAGATTAAGAAAGAAATTGTAGGATATGTATGGGATGATATCAAAAAAATTCAACTAGATGATTGAATTCAAAATTCTACTTCAGGGAATTGTATTCGTTTTTCTAGCATTTCATCAAAAACATCTTTTCGAATCTTTTTGTATTTTTCATTCTCTTCTAGCTCAAATTCCTTCTCAACTTGTAGAAGGATTCTATTGTAGAATTCTTTCATTAAATCTGTCAGAACGATACGAAAACCATGATAAGCCCAAAATGCCTCAATGAAATCCTTTGCTTCATAAACAACAGTTCGTTCATCTTTCTTTTCATATCCTGGAAAGATTATCATATCCTCTGCTGATTTTGCAAAACTATAGAGGATTTCTACAGTTATCGGACCTGATAGACTGTAAGGTTTTATTTCCTTGATTTTAGATATTTTTTCAAATGCTTTTTCTTCTAATTCAGAGTAGACCTCTTCTAATGGAAAACAAACAAACTTATCCCCTTCCTTTTTCTTTACAGAAACAGCTGCAATATCAGGGAAGAAGTGAATGGATTCCTTGATTGCTGCTTCGTCTCCACTAACCAATATTGTGGGGACTCCAAAATAACCAAATAACCAAGCAGCCTGTTGAATTTCACCAATAGATTTACCATTCATTCTTAGAGCTGTGAAACCTGAATTTGTATGAGCTATAAATCCATCCTTGTACCCTTCTTGAGCATGAAGACCAATTAGAGCCATAGCATCATATTCTTTTAATTTCTCGGAACGTATCAAATCAGCTAATGTATACATCCATCCCCCACCAAGATAATTGGCTGTTTTATCTAGATCTTCTAAAATTAGATTGTTTCCCATTCCATGCCCATCAAAGATATCAATTTCAGTCACTCCCCCCTTCTTTAAGCCACTAATTGCTGAATTGATTTCAGCTGTAGCTAGATGTTTGTAATTATCATCACTAAATCCAGTCTCTGGATCATTAATTCCAGAAATTCCCTCAATATCCATCCAAATTAGTACTTTCATTTCATTCACTGTGATTGTTTGATTTTCAAATAGTATACATATAAGATACTTATAATAGTTTACGAAACAAAATCGAAAGAATCTACGTCCTCTCTTCAAGCTTTGAAATTGATAGTTTAACAAATTTTTTATACCTTCTAAAGGCATCTGATAATGTCAGATATTTGAGCAACAATCATTATACTGACAAACAAAATGGTAAGGTGAAACCAATTAGAAAACAAAGAATAATTAAGGACTATGAAGCACTCAGAAAAATGCATAAAGAGGGAATATTAGGACAAGTTAAAGCTTTTCCAGCAAAGAAGAAATCGATGGAACATTTAGCAGTTGGTTTCAAAGCTCCTCAAGGAACACCTTATTCTGGGGGGAAGTATAAATTAGAAATTCTATTTGGACCAAATTATCCATACAAACCTCCTTTTGTAAGGTTGCATACTCCTATATGGCATCCTAATTTTTGGCCAAATCCAAAAGAATATCCAAAGAAGCGAAACATCTGTTTAGCTTTAGTTGATAATGATCTTATTGGAAAACATGATGGCTGGTCACCAGCTAAAAACATCACTACTGTAGTACATTCAATTCTAGCTATGTTTAATGTTGAAGGTGCCTACGTAAATCCAAAAGATGTCTTTAACAAAGAAGCTGCTTTAGAGTTTTTACATGATAAGAAAAAGTTCCTGAAAAAAGCCAGAGGAATAAGTAAGAAATATGCAAAGTCTTACTGGTAAACGAAGGTATAAAAGAAGCTATAGCCATTGGTGTATTGAATCATGAATAATAAAGAAAATGATATTCCTGAACAATATAAGGAACTTATCAAAAAGATTGAAGCTATCGAGAAAGCTCTAGGTCTCTCTGATATTGACAAGATTGTCAAGGATTTGGAACAAGATATTGAAGAAGATATAACTGTAGAAGATATTCAGATTCGTCATAAACCAGATATATTGTTCAAACCTAAAGCTTATCTGAAGCTTGCAAAACATGCTTTATCATATGCTAATTCTAATATTCCAAAAAGAGATTGGATTGAAGTAATAGGTCTTTTAACTGGTCAAATTCGTCAAGAAGAAACACCACTAGAACAGATTATTGTTGAAGATTATTGGCCTGTTGACCAAGGTGACGCCGTTAGTGTTGAAATTGTTGATCAGAAGATTTTCACAGATATTTTTAACAAGAAAGATACCAAGCATTTCATCATAGGTTGGGCTCACAGTCATCCTAGTTATACACCCTTTCTTAGTAAAGATGATTTCAGAACACATCTCCGATATCAAACATTCTGGAATAAATCAGTTGCAGTTGTTATTGATCCTCTGATGATTTCAGCTGAAGATTATGGTTTAGGAATTTTCAGAATCGATGAAGATAGAAAATCTTATTCTGAGTTGTCTAAGGAAATTGAAGGATTAAGCACAGAAGCTTGCTTTGAATCAATCAATTTATTCATGAAAAATCAGTCTGAAAATGTCTAAAACAGCTTTAAGGTTGGTCATCTATTGGAATTAAATAATGTCAAAACATACTTAGCAATTGCAATTGTAGGGTGCGTAGTTGGAATATTGTACCTTGCAATCCAAAGAAATTTGCCAGTTGCTTTGATTTTCTTCTATGTGACATTATATGTTGTAGCAACCTTACGTTATTTCTTAGAAAGAAGGCATTACAAAAAACACAAGGCAGTTTCAGCAAGTACTCAATTTCTATTACTTCCATTTAGCATATTGCTAATGGGAAATTATATTTCTCCTTTAGAAAATAATCCTCGTATATTCATTATCAGCATAGATCTTGCAGGAGGAGATACAATTGGCATCTTCTTTAATCTTATTTCGGTATCGTTGCTTTTTCCTGTTATTATTCTCTCTCTCAACTTCAAAAATTATTTTTCAGGAAAATGGCCAGCAATGGCTGTAAACAGAAAAATCAGAAGGGGGAGAACAATACCTTTTCTTCTAAATACCGTATTTGTTTCAATTTTGCTACTTGGCTTCTTTATTAACTGGCAAATGGATTTTCTTAGTCTAATATTTGTATTAATTTACATTATTATGTTCTTCAGATATTTCATATTTGCATCTACAATTGAATCAAGAAGACAAGTTTCTCGAACGACAACTACTCGTTCTACAAGAAGAACTCCTTCAAGGGCAGCAGCAACTAGGCAACAAACAAGATCAAGTAGAACAAGTTCTGCAAGGGCAGCTTCTTCTCGAAGTAGTCAACGTTCACGATCTACTCAGACACGAAGAAGACCAACAACCGCATCGGCAAGTGCTAGAGTAGATCCAGGACGAGATGTTACTACAGCAAGAAGAACAGCAACAAGATCAGCAGCTGGTAAATTGAAAGATAAAGACATCTTCCCCGCTGGAGTACCTTCCAAAGATGATTTGAAATGTATAATCTGTTATATGGACTTCAAGAAAAATGATTCTAGAAGGATTGTTCTATGTCCCCACTGTAGATATCCGGCACATGAAGATGAATTTATGAGTTGGTATCAAAGATCAAGATTGTGTGCAAGATGTAACAAACCTATTACTGTGAAATATGTTAAACGACCATTATACAGAGTTAGCACCAGAGTCTATATAGAACGAGTAATTGAAAAGATATAAAAATCAGCATATACAAACTATTAAAAAGTAGATTATATGCTAAGAATATTGTATAAACGAGCTAACCGAGTAGATTAATAATGGGAACACTTACACACATAACTGGCTCATTCTTTCTCTCACTATCCATGGTAGGTGTATCAATCTACTATTTTATAGAAGGAAATAGTGATTTGGGGAAGTTATTTGTGTTCCTCGCGATTTACGTATTTATCTCGTTCTTCTATGTTTTTAGAAGCTTCTATTACTTAAGACATAAAGCTACTTTTAATGAGTTCATTTTTGTTTATGTTCTACCCATAATACCCGTTCTAATACTTCTTGCACAGATGTTGTTTGGTATAAATGATATGTTTACAATAAATGATGTGTTTGTTCTCTCTACTGGAGTAATAAATACAGATTGGATAGATTATTCATTTACTATCAATGTTGTAGATATCCTATTGCTACCATATTATTTAGCAAGTAATTATTTATTATTTAGATCACTTATTAGATTCCCATTCATTAGGTTCAGAGGAACAAGTGAGAAGGGGATGAATCCTAAATTTTCAGGTTTCCTTCTTATGATTCTAATTCCTGCACTCTATATTGCAACCACTCTAACTTATTTCAACAATTTCTTTCTACTATTATTCGGGATTATTTACTTCTATTTAGGAACGATTGCGCTAGTAGTTTAATAATTCTGAATTAAAATGAATAACAATCCCAGATTAATTATCTAGGTTTTTTTTGTTTAGGCATTTTCGATTTAGGTACCTTTTGTTTTGGTACTTTTTGTGAAGGAGTCTTTTCTCTCTTAACCTCTTCAATAACTGTGGTAGCAGGTGCTTCTCTTTTCTTCTTCTCCTTCTTTTCCTCTTTAGGAACTGCTTTTGATTCCTTACTGCTGATTGTAGAGAATTTTTCGCTATCATTTACAGGAGGTGGGCTTTCTTTTTTCTCCTTTTTCTCTTTTTCAGGTTTCTTAATACTTTCAATAGGAACTGTTTCCTTAATTATTGATTTCTTAGGGGGTTGAGATTCCTTTGGTTCTTTTTTCTTGACTTCGTCTTTAGGATAATAATTCAGAGGTTTTGAAGAAGTAAATTTATCTTGTTTAGGTATTTTTGTTTTAGGTATTTTTTGTTTAGGAATCTTCTGATTCGAATGATTAGATCTAGGATCTTTCAAAACTGATTTCTTAGGAATAGGTGAATCCTTAGTTTGTTTTTGCTTCTTTGGAGGTAATAAATCGTCCTCTCTAAAAGTGTGTTTAGGTGGAGAATCACTAGGTATTTTTGATTTAGGAATCTTTTCTTTGGGAATTTTCTGTTTTGGTGTTTTTGATGTAATTTTTTTCTTTTTTTTCCTTGCCAAATTAAGACCTCCTACTAAGTTTTTCTCAACTAAAGTTTCTTTATTTTCTTCATCGATTTTTACTTAAAAAATATATGTTTTTCGTTAGTTATATATCTATCCAAACTCCCAATTCTTACGACTTAAATCTACTAAAGAAGAACCTTTATTAATTGAGAAACTAAAGTAATTTTTAAAAGGCAGCTTTATTAAGTAAAACATACTTAATAGACTATCTAAAAAGGTTGATTTAAATGAGCGAAGAATTTGAAGAATTATCGTTTGATGAAGAAGAGGAAGAAGAAGAAATTGAGGAGGAAATACTATCAAAGACTCCTGAAACTAAGACTCCTGATACAAAAACACCCGCAGGAAAGAAAATTGGTGTCTATTTCCAAAGTACAATTGGACCAAATCCAAAACAAGAAAAACTTGTAGTTGCTACTGAAGCTCCAATAAGTGACATCAAATACACTGTGAGTCAGATTTTTGGTCTTCCACCAGAAGAATTTCATCTATCACATGCAGGTAGAACTTGTGACTCTGATGATGTGCTAGAAGATTATGGTGTGGAAGATGGAGATACTGTACTTCTAATTCCAGTTTCTACAGCTGGTTAAGATACTAGCAAATTCAAGAATAAGCTTGTAAGATAGCTTTTCTTTATTTTTTATTTTTTACAGTTTTTTCGAACGTACAAAATAATTACTTATATATATAAAACGTATTGATATCAATATTCAGAAATCAAGTTCAAGTTGGTACTAAAATGGCAGATAATTCAAATTTCTTTGATGAAACTCTTTCTTCTGAAGAAAGAAAAAGATTTGATAGACAACTAAGACTACCTGGATGGAATCAGAAAGCTCTCAAAGACTCTTCAGTTGTGATTGCAGGAATTGGAGGATTAGGAACAGAAATAGCTAAAAATCTTGCAATGGCTGGAGTTGGTACCTTATATCTGATTGATTTAGATATTATTGAGCACTCTAATCTCAATAGACAGATTCTATTTTCTGATGCAGAAGAAGGAGAGCCAAAATCAAAGGTTGCAGCTAGAGCACTAAGAAAAATAAATCCGAATAGTCGATATCTATGGTATTATTCCAATTTAGAGGATATTGATCCAGAAATCTATGCTAAAGCTGACATATACATTGCAGGTCTTGATTCAGTTACAGCAAGAAATGAATTAATGAGAAGAGCAGTTCAATTCAAGAAACCCATGATTGATGGAGGAACCGCTACCTATTACGGACATGTCTACACCTATCTGCCTGATGTTAATTCATGTCTTCAATGTGATCCTCAAAGAGAAAGAGAAAGAGAAACATTAGCAGCTTGTACTCTAGTTGGTATCCCAAGAAAGAGATCTCATTGTCTATTGAAAGGTCAATTATACTTTGAATCTAAGCACAATAGACCTCCAGATACATCTGAGAAAGAAGAAGTGCAAATAGCACTGGATTATGCAAACAAACTTGTAAAAGAGCACTTCCCGGATGCAGAATTATTTGCAATTGATGAAGCTGTAAAAATGATTGATCAACATGATCCTACGGTTATCTCAATAAATGCAGTAATTGCTTCAATTCAAACTCAAGAAGCATTGAAATTACTACATCATATTAAGGGAATAAAATTAGGAACCGTCAATCCTGAATATCTTATCTATAATGGATTAGTAGGTAAATTTTTCTATCTAGAAAAACCTCCAAATAAACGATGTCTTCTCTGTGGAGAATTCGCCCCAATTATAGAAGAAATAGAACTACCTGCAACATCAACACTTGACATGATCCTTCCTATTCTCAAACAAAGAGGTTTCTCTTATGATCTTGAATTCTTACCTGGTTTCTGGTTAGTTGATAAGAAAGAAATGTCTGAAGCCAAGAAAGGTTATACTCTAAAAGAACAAGGTATAAGGAATTTTGAAACAGTCTATGTAACTGGATTAACAAAGAACAATGAAGAAAAAGATGTTTATCTTAGAATTCTACTAAAAAGCAGTCAATAGTTTTGTATACTCGTTGTTCTGTTTATTTCTTCTTATAAAGAACATATTCTACAGGAACTATGTGACCTTTGTTGTAGTGTCTTAGAACTGCATCCAAATCCCTAGCTGCATAATGATGGTTAATGGAACAGAGAGCTGATATCTCTGATATTTCATACCAGTTTTCTCCATCTACACTACAAAGAACAACTCCATATTGTTTAACAAACAACTCGCTTATCATTTCGATTAAAAAGAAGTTTTTTCAGTTTAAAAACAGAGAAAATATCCTTTCTTAAATACCTCTAGATTCGAATAAAGAATATCGAAGAAGCAATCCTTCATTTTTCTTATTTGGTGAGAATGGCGTCTCACAAGAAAAGATTAAACTTATAAATGTTTGAATTTCTTGTAATCCATTGCGACGAAATTATTACTAGTATAAGAATCCGTTAGCTTGAGCTAACGCAATAAAACGTAGGGAAAGAAAATGAAAATTGAAGTTCATGATGAATACAATCCTGAAAAAGAAATAGTAGTTCATCCAATGAGAGAAATATCTAACAATCTAAGAAATGCAGATGCAATGCTTAGAATCACTAATACTTTGAATCCAGAGATAATAAAAGAATATGTCTTGGTATTAGAAAGAATGTTAGCCGATGAAATTAGTGATTATATTGTTGACTTTCCTATTTCTAAAATAAGGGAGCTAAAGGATACTTATTCAGTATTGAAAGAATATGACAGACTTATCGATTTAATCATTTTGTATGTTTCGAAGCAAATTGCTTTACCTATCAATTATAATTTTGAAAATGATGAATTTATGACTACTTGTTTGAACTATGTTAAAGCAGGAAGAAGAATCAGATACCATAGAGTGAAAGCCTTTATTGAAGTTCTAGGTGTGAATAAAGGAACTGAATTATGGAAGGAGATAATTGCTACTAGACACATTGAATTAAGAAACACAAATAAGGAGATATTTGAAAAACAAAAAGAACAAACTGCAGCTGAAGACAGTAGATTACAAATTGAAGCATGGACAAAACTTGGTTTAGCTGATTTTGCTTTAGCGATACTGGATGAGCATAGAGTTCTTTATAGATTTGACAAATGTCTTATTCATGATGCCTTTAGAGATTTTGATGATCCTGATGTTGCTTATCTAGCTTCTTGTTACAATGCTGATTCTTCTGAGTTTAATATAGGTAAATATAGACATGTAAGAAGGACTCAAACCCTCCACCATGCACCTTTCTGTGATGAATTTTATTGGGATATAGATTATCATACTAGTCCTAAACAACCGCCAATAGAATTAACAGAGAAACTTGGTAAAGAAGATTCAGAGAAATTGAGAGAGGAATATAGTAATCTGTTGTAAAATAGCAGAAATGTAATCAAAGGTGAATAAGAAATGTCAAAACATTTTCCAATAAAAATAACAATACAGAAACGGTTCAGTTCAGAAGAGGTTTTTGGACATGAACACCATTACCCAGATGGAAGGAAATCAACTTTGTGTCCTCATTTCAAGGAAGGTCAAGAAATAATAGTTGATCATGTATATACTGACTTACCAAATGATTGGCCTTGTTCCTGGGCATGGATGGATCTCTGGAAAGATATGTCCGTTCTTTCTTTAGGGGGGGATTTTGCTCATACTGAACCAAGAATAACTTATACTACATGTAGGGATGGAACTAAGCCAGTTGTTTTTAAATTAGAAAGAATTGAAAATAAGGAGAAATAGAAATGAAAATTGAAAACTATGAATGTTTTAGCACAACAAAAAAGACAAAATATGTTCCTGAAAAGCTCATTAAAACAAGGTTAGAAAGAGTAGATGAGTTACTTAATTTCTTCAAGGAAATCAAACCTGAGGATTTGAATATTTATGTTACAAATTTAATTAATAAATTTAGAGAAGTAGTTGACAAATATGATTTCAATGTTGACGCCTTTGACTGGGATCTTTTCAGACAAGACCTAAAACTCTTGAGAAATTTCCCTGAACTTGAGAAATTAATCTTTCTTTTTGCCTGTAAGACTCTTGAGTTACCAGAAAATTATGTAAACAAACAAGGAGAAATTGAATCACCATATTTTGATCAGAGGAAGACAGGAGAAAGAATTTCCTATTATATGGTTAAAACTTTAGCAGATACTTATGGCAAGGAGGAAGGAACTGAAATTTACAAACAGATAGTTCCGAGAATAATTAAAGCTTGGAGAGCTGAGATGACTTCAGGGCAACCTGTAGATCCTAAATCTGTTACTATTATTGATTCCAATAAAAGATCTATAAATGCATGGTGTGAAAGTGGGCTTGCTGATTTTACATCCTGTCGTATTG
>JAEOTK010000361.1 GCA_016839875.1 Candidatus Heimdallarchaeota archaeon | reverse complement strand
TGAATAAAGTTTATAGTGGAGTAAATTTAAGATGTTTTAATGGATATTCCCTCAAAATATAAAGAAATAGATGTCTTTAAAGAAGGAACTTTATTAGGTCTATTTTTTGTTTTGATTGGTATTTTGTTTTTAATTGTCAATGCTTATTTTCCAAATAATTGGTTGGTTGCTTTTTCAATAATTTTCTTAGCTCTGGGAATAGTTTTTCTTTTTATCTCAATATTTATCCCATTTGCAAGCAGGAAAGAAAGCAGTGTTCTCTTATTTGCATGGAATGAAATGCTGTATCTTTTCCTTGGAATACCCCTAGCTGCAATCTGCATACTAATCTTACCAGTTTCTATTTATATCTTATTCTTCTCTGGAGATATATTTGTAGTGGGGATGTTTTGTTTGTATTTCGTTCTCTCACTCCAGCTATCTTCATTGATTTATACAATCGTTTCTATCTGGTTACATAGAAGATCTAGTGGTCATCCAGTACCTCCTAAAATTGATAAAGGTCCAATAGAACAACTTCTCTATAGAGTACCCTCATCAGAGGATTAGAAAACATGTTTTGACAGTAACGTTTTTTTATGTATCAACTTAAGATTGATTGATATTAAGGTGATATTATGCACAAAAAATTATTTATTCCTGGACCTACAGAAGTAGATGAAGACGTCCTAAAAGCACAAGCTAAGTATATGATTGGACATAGAAGTCAAGATTTTACAGACCTTTATGACAGCGTACTTACTCAATTACGACAACTTTTCAAAACAGAACAGCATGTTTTGGTAATTGCAGCAAGTGGAACAATCTTCATGGATATAACAGCTAGAAATTTGATTAGACCTGGAAAGAAGGCATTATGTTGTATAAATGGTTCTTTCTCTGACAGAATGCACAAAGCTGTTGTAGGGAGTGGAAAAGAAGCTGATAGATTAGATGTCGAATGGGGAAAAGCAGTTAAACCTGAAATGATTAAAGAAAAGCTAGAACAGAGTGATTATGATGTAATCACTATTTGTTACAATGAAACAAGCACAGGTGTAAAAGCTCATCTCAAAGAAATATCTGATGTTTTGAAAGATTATCCTGAAACCCTACTTTCTGTTGATGCAGTATCTTCAATGGGTGGAGATTTGCTCTATCCTGAAGAAATGGGAACAGATCTTGTTTTTGCTTCATCACAGAAATGTTTTGCTATGCCACCAGGTTTAGCAATAGGCGTTGTGTCTCAAAAAGCTCTAGACAGAGCTAAAGAAGTAGAAGGCAGAGGACTCTATACTGATTTAGTAGCTATTTTAGCTTACTACGAGAAGAAGAAACAAACACCTTCTACACCAGCAATCTCTCTCCTTTATGCATTGGATTTCCAATTAAAGAAAATGCTCAAAGAAGGAGCTGAAGGTATCTATCAAAGACATAAAGCCATGGCTGATTATACCCATAAATGGGCTTTAGAGAGAGGTTTCGGATTATTTGCTGAAGATGGATATAGATCTGTAACTGTAACTACTGTTGAGAACAAACTTGGTAAAGATGTAGGAGCTCTAAACAAAGCTCTTGGAGAAAAAGGTATGATAATAGCCAATGGATATGGAAAACTAAAGAACCAGACTTTCAGAATCGGTCATATGGGAGATCATGCTGTTGATGATATCAAGGAACTTCTCGATTACATAGATGAAATATGGGAATTAAAGTGAGGTTATAAAAATGCCAAAAATAATACTAACAGATAAATTAAATGAAAAAGCTGTAGAGGTTTTAGAAGAAGCAGGATTTGAAGTCAAGGTTGCTTGGGATTTACCAAAGGATGATTTACCAAAAATAATAAGTGAATATGATGCAATTATAGTAAGATCTGCAACCAAAGTTCGAGGAGATTTACTTGAGCAAGCAGTCAATTTGAAGGTAATCGGTCGAGCTGGTGTTGGTTTGGACAACATAGATCTGGAAACCACTATGGCTCGAAAAATAAAAGTTGTTAATACACCAGCTGCTACAACCAATTCTGTTGCTGAATTAGCACTCACTATGGTTCTTGCATCGACTCGTGATGTTGTCAAAGGAACCTGTGAAATAAAATCTAATCCTGAAACTTTCAAATCTGTCAAGAAGGAACTCTTCTCTCGAGAAATCGATGGTAAAACACTTGGTTTAATTGGAACAGGTAGAATCGGAACTAGCTTAGCAGTTAAATGTAAAGCTCTTGGAATGAATGCAATTGGTTATGATAAATTTGTAGCAGAAAATCCAGTTGTGGAAATGAAAGGTACTATGGATGATGTTCTTGCTGAAGCAGATTTTATCAGTCTTCATTTACCTTTGGCACCAGATACTAAGCATATGATCAATGCTGAAGTATTAGCTAAGATGAAAAAGGGCGTTGTTCTAATTAACTGTGCTAGAGGTGGAATTGTTGATGAAACTGCAGCTCATGCAGCATTAGAATCTGGACAGCTTGGCTATTATTGTACAGATGTATTCGAAAAGGAACCACCAAGTAAAGAAAATCCTCTCTTACAACACGAACATGTAATTATCTCCCCACACATAGGGGCTCAGACAGCTGAAGGTAATTTTAGAGCAAGTGTTCAAGCAGCTGAAAGAGTAATTGAAGCTTTTAAAGAACTATAATTTTTCTTCTCTCTTTTTTCTTTTATTTAGGAAAGTTTTAAGATATACTAGAACTTGTTTTTTTGTATGAGAGCTGCACTAATTGGTTTAGGAGCCATCGGTACGATAATTGCTGCTGATTTAGCTAAGAATGATTTTCCCCTTTATGTAGTGTGTAAACATAAAGAGACACTTGATCTTGTTGAGAAAAGAGGATTGAAAGTTACAGGAGTAGATGGTGAATATGTTGTAAAAGAAAATCTTCATCCTGTTCTAACTATCGAAGATCTTCCTGAGGAATTCGATATAGTTTTCCTGGTTACAAAATTAACAGAACTGGAAGATGCTTACGAAAGAATCAAGAAAAAATTAATTGAAGATTTTACATTGGTGACTATGACTAATGGTGTAATGGAGGAAAAACTCAGTAAATTAATTAACACGAATAAGCTCATGGGGTGTGTTGTTAGTTTTGCTGCAACTAGATCTGGTCCTGCTGAATCGATTAAAACTTCTTCTGGAGAAATGGTTATTGGAAGAATGGATGGAAAAAGACAAGAGTTTGATGAAAAACTCATTAATTTGCTATCTTTAACAGTACCAACATCTTGGTCTAACAATATCGTGAATGAAAAGTTCACTAAGTTACTTATAAACTTGGCAGTTGCATCTTTTGGTGTTGTTAGTGGGATGTCTTTAGGAGAAATGCTAGGAAGGAAGATGACAAGAATAGCTTTCTTAACTGTAATAACAGAAGGAGTTGAAGTTGCAAAGAAGAAAGGAGTTCAATTGCAAAAATTAAATAACTTGAATATGGAATTCTTGGCTCTCACAAAGAAAGAATTGAGTGGATTTTCTGTCAAACATTTTCTCAAGCAAACTATAGTAAAAATAGTCGGAAGAAAATATAAAAACCAGAGATCTTCAAGTCTTCAATCACTTGAAGCAGGTAGAAAAACAGAAATAGATTTTATCAATGGATACTTAATTTCTGAAGGAAATAGACTTGGTGTAGATACTCCATTAAATAAATATATTCTAGAAGAAATTCATAAGCTTGAGGAAGGAAAGAAAAAACCCTCTTTGGAAGGTTTACAAGAACTAGAGCGAAAAACAAGAGAAATTTGGGGTATATGAAAGTTAGATACATCTATCAACAGCTAAAGCTCCTTTCTCTTGATATTCTTCTTTTGTAACCCATAAGTTTCTTACAGTAAACATCTTCATCGTAGAAATGATTGAACCTCCAATCCAAGGATATATCAATGTGTCTGGTGTTGTGTTGATGTTAAATTCTATTTTTTCAATTCCTTTTTCCTCAAGTGCATTTTGGAGGTCCCCTTCAAACCTTTCTTTAAATCCTTCAATAAGAGTACCACCACCTGATAAAACGATATTATTGTAAAGAGGTTTAACTAAATCTATATCACATTTCTGAATACTTTCAATGACAGCTTCTACCAGAGTTCCTTTTCTATTTTGAACACTTAATTGCTCTTTATTGAAAAGAACTTCAGGAGCACTATACCTTATTTCATCAAGTTTTACAATAACGTCATCAGATAATTGTACAAATTTGTTAAGTTTATCATTATCAACCCATTTATTCTTCTCAGTTGCTAAGCTCAATGAAACAAAACAATAATCTTCAATTGCTAATCTAACACTTTTATCCTTAATGTATTTTGTATGTTCTGTAAATTTATCTCTATCCATTTTTGTATTAATGTGATCCTCTAAGTTTTTCATCACATCGTTGGTGCCTTTATTTCTGACATTTATTGCATGTGTTATTATAAATCCTTCATGGATTGGTACTATTCTGGTTGAAAAACCTCCAACATGCAAAACTAATCCAGTGTATGTTTTACTTGCATATAAAGAGAGAAGTTCACCGTTTGAAAAATAGATTTTAGCTATTTTGAACGAATCAAATAAAAGAGTCGCAAGCTCTCTTCTAGGAAATGAAACATATTCTGAATACTCAATGTGTTCGATTTTTTTTCTCTTCTTAAGTTGGATTTTGATATCTTCAGGAAGAGTGGAATTATTTATCTCTTCTATCCTTCCATCTAAAAATTCAGCATAATTATTTTTGAAACTCTTTTCCACAACCATAATGGCTTTGTCTTTTGAATCAACCTCTAAGATTTCAAAAACGTGTTCTAGGTATTTTTCCATAGCTTCAATGTCAATCTTATCCATTTCAGAACCAATAAGCAATTGTTTCTGAGCTTGAACCTTCCTTGATTTTTCGATTTGTTCAGCCTTTTGAATAAAAGTTTTGGAATTGCTATCCACATATAATATCGAATCTAATATGAATCTAGGTTTTTTCTCTCCTGCATAGCCTATCTTTGTATAATAATAGCCTATATCTAAAACAATAGTGTTTAGATTACTAGTTCGACTATTTGAATCTTGTATATTCAATAATTCTTCTCTTCTTTTATGAAGTGTTACATCAACATTCCTTATCATTTTAGTGCAAATAGTACAATAGAACCCAATTGCGATCCATTTTCTATTGTCTGTTCCTTTTCTTATGTACATCCTTTGCATATTTTTGTCACAGTGTTTAGGTCTACCTGTTTTGTTAATTGTTGCCATTCAACTCACTCATTCAAAATCTATCTTCTTTTCCAGTTTATTAAAAATTGCTGTTTTGTATATCATAACATGGTATATCTTTTCAAAATGGTATATCATTTTGTTTGTGTTTTTTGTTCAATCAAATTAATAAGCACTTTTCATATTCTAATACAAAAATTAAAATAGAGTTTCTAGAGAGGTTGATTGATAAGTATGGTAGATATAAAACCATTTAGAGGGATCAGATACACAGGTAAAGCTGGAAATATTGAAGATCTGATAGCTCAGCCTTATGATAAAATTGATGAAGATATGCAAAATGAGTATTATGCAAAGTCAGAGTACAATTACTGTCGATTGACTTTGCCTATTGAAGAGAATCGATATGAAGTTGCACGAGAAAGGTTGGTTAAGTGGCTAGAAGAAGAGATTCTTGTGAAGGATGCTGAACCTGCAATTTATGTTTATTATCAAGAGTATGAGCTTTTTGGAGAGAAATATGTTCGTAAGGGATTTATTGGCGCATTACGTTTGCATCCTTTTGAAGAAGACATTGTTTTACCACATGAAAAGACTCACAAAGGACCTAAAATTGACAGACTTAATATGTTAAAAACAACAAGACACACCTTAGAACCAGGTTTCATTCTTTATTCAGATCCAGAGAAGAAAACAATTCGTCTGTTTGATGAATTTGCTAATGAGACTCCTTTGATCGAAGGAAAGGATGGTTTAGGTGTTCTAAATAAAGTCTGGAAATTAACTGATCCTACCAAAATCAGTATAATTCAAGATGTTTTCCAAGATCAACAGCTAGTTATTGCAGATGGTCATCACCGTTATGAAACAGCTGTTACTTATAGAAATATGCGAAGAGATAAAGCAGGTTTATGGAAAGACGACGACGCTTATAATTTTAGAATGACCTATCTTGTACCTGTTCAAGACGAAGGATTAGTAATCTTAGCAACTCATCGATGTCTTGCAAAAGTCAAGGTATCAGAGACTAATATGAACGAATTCAAACAGTTCTTTGAAATGGATGAATTATCAAGAAGCAATGTTCCAAAATTCTTAGAAGAAAATAAAAATAAACACACTTTTGTCTTCTATCAAGACAACAAAGCAATTGGAATGATTATGAAAAATCCTTCTGATATTAATAGATTCATTCAAGATGTAAGTGATGACTACAAAGACTTAGATGTTGTGATTCTTCGCGATATGATCTTTCATGGAATCATGGGTTTGGGTGAACTACATATTGACGATGATATCTTCTACGAAAGATGGTGGAACGAAGCTGTAGATGAGGTAGATGAAGGTAAATATCAAGTTGCTTTCATTCTAAATCCAACAAGCGCAGAACAAGTGCTTAAAGTTGCTAAGAATCATGAAAGAATGCCTCAGAAGGCTACAGATTTCTATCCAAAAATGATTAGTGGTCTTACAATGACTAGCTTAGAAGATGGAGAAAAGATTATCTAATTTGTTTTATTCCTTTTCATTTTTACTCTCTATCAACAGTTTCTAAAGAGTGTCTCAAAAAGTATAAAACATTAAAATAGAATAAGAAAGAAAGATTAGAATTCATATTTTTCGAATTCTAATTCCTCACCAAGAAAATAATGACAGAACCACCTATAATTCTGCATTAGAACAGCATAACAATCTCTTGAACTAGATATTTCATGACCATAATCAGGGTAGAGGAAAAATTCAGTATGAACACCTTTATCTTTTAATGCTCTGAATAGTTCATTTGCATTTACAACTGGTGTTCTTTGATCTTTCTCCCCATGCAGAATGAGCATAGGTGTTTTAGCATTCTTGATTCCGGAGATTGGTGCAGTTTTTTCATAAAGTTCCATTCGTTTTGAGCTGTATGGTGTTCCAGACAACGGTATAGAGTCTCTCATATCTGAACCAATATAGTAATTTCTCCAACTACTAACTCCAGCTCCAACGCTAACTGCTGCAAATTTATCGCTGTGCATAGCTACAAATGCACTAATGAAACCACCTTGACTCCACCCCATACAACCAATTTTCGATTCATCTACATATCCTTGCTGAATGAGATAATCAATACCAGATTCTATATCCCACAAATCACCAACACCTATATTATCTTTAAGCAATTCTTTGAACCATTGTCCTTTACCAAGAGAACCTCTGTAATTAGGTTGTAAAATCAATATTCCTTTGTTACACAAAGATTTGAATGGATTTGTATGCCTATGTAACGATGAAGCTAAAGCAAGTTCAAAAACAGAATGAGGACCACCATGCGGATGTATTAGAAGAGGATATTTCTTTTGTGGGTCAAAATTTGATGGTTTGTGTAGAACACCTTCTATTTCAGTTCCATCTCTACTCTTCCATTTTATAGATTCAACACTTCCAAAATCCCAATTAGAATATTTAGCATTAATTTTCGCAACACTAATAATTTTTGGTCCGTTTTCTGTATTCTTTCTCAAAAATATATCTTCAAGACATGTAGCAGATTGACCACTAAAGGATATATTGCCTTCTACATTGACGTCATATGATTGTTCTATAGACAATCCTTCTAAATCTATTGTTTCATAATCTCCTTCTTCATCAAATATTGCAAGCCCACAATTACTTTCATCAAAATAAGATACATAAATCCCAGTATTTGTCCATTGAGTTCTCAAGGGTTCATGATCAAATTCCTTAGTTAAACAGAATAAGTTCTTCTTAAGGTTCTTATCTCCAAGGGTATTTTCATTATCAGCAATATCTAGAATCCATAAATCAGATTGAGTAAATTCACGAGAATCTCTTTCCTTATATCCAATTAGAAGTTTTTTACCATCTGGCGATACACTCTTTATAATAGCCGAAGGTGGTAGTTCTATCTTAGTCACTTCACCAATGAAGGATGAAGGATCAAGCTTTTCATTTTCTTGTTTTGGATTGTTTAATTTTTGTAAAACTTCATCAGGATTTAGTTTGATTCTGTAATGTATTTTTTCTTGAGAATAATATTGATTTTTCTTTTTTCGACATGTTATAAAGATAGAATCGAATTTAGGTGAAACACAGAAGGATTCTATCAAAAAACTTTCTTTGAATAATTGCGTTATTTCAAATACAGCATTTGGAAATTTCTTCTTTTCTTCTGGAAAATAAAGATATTTATTTTCTTCTATGAACTTAGAAATACTGATATCAACATAATACAAAGTTGATTTCCCAATTTCCTCTTCTACATGTCTGTAAGTTCCAAATTTCTCCTTATTCTCTTCTTTAGTTGATAGAAATATGAAACCATTCCCAAAAACTTCAAAACTTTGTACTGAATTAGAATGGTTTGTTATTTGATATCCTTCTCCTAATAAGTTCTCAATAATGAAAATTTGCCTTTTTTTTGATGATGAATCCTCCTTAATTAAAGCTATAGTGCTATTACCTAACCATCTTAGATTAGATGGTGTTCCACTTTGCACTAGTTCGAATGATTGATCCTTTTCTATATCATAAATGTAACAATAACGTTTGATACTGTTTTCAAACAGATTAAATTGAGCTGTTGTATAGGAGATATAGCTGCTTTTCGGATTTATGCAAGAGTATCCGGTATAAGGAAGGGTTAAAATATCTTTGACTTTGGGCTTGTATTTTTCTTTTTTTGTTGTTTCAGTCATTTTATTCAGTACATTAAAAATTAGAATATTAATAAAAAATAATCACAAGTTGTGATATTTATCCTTAAATTTTAAATGATTACAATGGAAATAAATTCAATCAAAATAACCTTTTATGGAAGTATTTGCATTAATAAAATCTGCTCTCATTTCTTTATAATATTATTATCTTCCTATTTCTTGCTCAATAAAACCTACTATTTCTCCTACAGTATTGAATTCGTAAAGAATGTTTTCAGGCATAATTATATCGAATTCTCGTTCTATGATCCTTGATAACTCAATCAAATCTTGATCACTCATCCCCAAATCATTTTGGAAATAAGTATTGATTGTGATTTTATTTTTCCTCACTTTTGTTAGCTTCATAAGGATTTTTCGAAATTTGTAAAAAATAGTCTGATACATTTTCTTTCCCTACATAATTTTTTCATTGAATAATTTCAGAGGATCTTCTGTAATCTCCATTTTTCTAACTGTGAAAACCAATCTTTCAATACCAAATTCATTGATTTGAGCAATTTTATCCTTAATATCTTCTGGGAATCCTATGAGTTGGTTTTTGAGAATTTCCTCTTTTGTGGGCTTTTCCTCTTCTTTGTAACGCCCTATAATTTTTTCGATTTCAGTATCTAACTCTTCTTGATTATCAACTAAGGTTACAGCAGTGAATAAAGATATTTCAAATTGTTTGGGATCTTTATCAAATTCAGAAAGTAACTCTCTAATATTATTAATTTTGTTTACTAAATCTTCATATTTAGTATAAGGGAGATTTATTCCATCAGCTTCACTGCAAGCAATCTTTGTCATTCTCTTTCCTGTTGTTCCCAATATAATCGGTGGATAAGGTTTCTGTAGTGGTTTAGGATAATTTCTATTGTTTTCTAGTTTCCAAAAGTGTCCATCAAAATCTGTGTTATCTTCTGTGAACATTTTTTTGATGATAGTTAATGATTCTTCAAGTTCATCAACTCTTTGTTTTGGAGATGGGAACGTGTAGCCATAAGCTTTGTATTCTTCTTCGTACCAACCAGCTC
>JAEOTK010000360.1 GCA_016839875.1 Candidatus Heimdallarchaeota archaeon | reverse complement strand
TTTTGCCTGTAAGACTCTTGAGTTACCAGAAAATTATGTAAACAAACAAGGAGAAATTGAATCATCATATTTTGATCAGAGGAAGACAGGAGAAAGAATCTCCTATTATATGGTTAGGACTTTAGCAGATACTTATGGCAAAGAGGAAGGAACAGAAATATACAAGCAAATAGTTCCAAGAATAATTAAGGCATGGAGATCAAAGATGACTTCAAAGCAACCTGAGGATCCTAAATCGGTTACTATTATTGATTCCAATAAACGGTCCATAAAAGCATGGTGTGAAAGTGGGCTAGCTGATTTCACATCTTGTCGAATTGACGATTATAAAGTAGTTTATAGATTCGATAGCTGTTTAACTCCAGAGGCATTGAAAGACTTTAATGATCCAGATATAGCTTACTTATGTTCATGTTACTTAGCGGATGTTCCAGAATTTAATGAAGGAAGAACAATCCATCTCCGAAGAACACAAACACTTCATCATGCACCGTTTTGTGATGAGTTCTACTGGAACAATATTGTCCATCCTGATGCGGAACAACCATCTTTAGATTTTGTAGAAAACATGGGTAAAGATAAATGAGAAATATGTGGAGTAGATAGAAATGAAGATTGAGAGTTACAAATGTTTTAGTTTAGAGAAAAAAGGAAATTCGGAACCCGAGAACTTCATAATGAATAGACTAGAAAGAGTAGATTCAGTTATAAAATTCTTCAAGTTGATTAAGCCAGCTGAGTTACAAATTTATATTTCAGGATTGAAAGATAAATTTCTTGAGATTGTAGGTAATTATACTTTTGCAACTGAAGCTTTCAATTGGGAAGTACTTAGACAAAACTTAGAATTACTAACAAGTTTTCCTGAATTAGAGAAATTAGTATTCTTTTATCAATGCAAAACAATCAAATTACCTGATATCTATACAGCAGACCAAGGAGAAATAGAACTGAGTTATTTTGATAGAATTAAGGCTCATGAGAGAACTTCATATTATTTAGTAAGAACGTTAGCAGATATCTATGGCAAAGAGGAAGGAACAGCGATTTACAAACAGATAGTTCCATATCTAGTTGAAGAAATGAAATCTAGAGATAAATCAGATAAACCTGAAGATCCTAAATCCGTTGATATACTGGTTTCTAACAAGAGAAGCATTGAATCTTGGTGCAAATCAGGTCTTGCGGATTTCGCGTTTTGTATATTTGATGATCATAAAGTAATCTACAGGTTTGATAGCTGTTTAACTCCAGAAGCTCTGAAGGAGTTTAATGATCCTGATATTGCTTATTTAAGTTCATGCTACATTGGGGATGTTCCTGAATGGAATAAAGGCAGTATAATTCATCTTCGACGAACTCAAACCCTTCACCACGCACCGTTTTGTGATGAGCTTTACTGGAACAATTATGTGCATCCTGAAACCGAACAACCATCTTTGGAATTTATAGAAAATATAGGAAAGGACTTGGGGTAATAAGAAATGGAAGTTTTTACAACTGGTAAATATCATATAAGTGATCTAGATAACAAGCATGAATTACAACCATTAGAGTTTGCTAAACAAACCATTCTAAAACGACTGAATTATCTGATAGGCTTCATAAAGAAGGAGAAACCTGAGATCTTGCAAAGCTATGTAACAAAGCTAAATATTCGATTCGTTGAGCTTTTGAACCAATCTTACCTAGATGAAAACATTGTTGATAAAATTGATGTCAATAACGATTTTATTCATTTAAGGGTTTATCCAGATTTAATACACAATAGTCTGAATTATTACCTTCAATTGCTTGATGTTGGTTTTTCAGAGAAATGGACAGAAGATAAAATCAAAGTACCTAACAGAAGATATATCCAATCATTTCTTTATCATAGATATTACAATGCACTGGTTTTAACAGAAATCTTAGGTAGAAATCTAGGTATTCAATTATTCAAAGATTATATTGATTCTTATGTGAAATCTATTGCATCTGGAAGACCTAAGTATGAAACTTTGGAGGAATTTAGAGAAGCTAGAATTCCAAGAGAAAGTGATTCCCCAAATATTGGTTGGGTAATAATTCAAGGTGTAATTGAAAATGGGAAGTTTCCACAGAGAAAAGATACTTGCATGTGGGATGATGCTATAAAGGAATTACCAGATATAGAATTGAGGTATTTAGCAGCTTGCTATGGTGATTTTCAAAGCTATAATAACAATAATGAGAACTTCATATTAACAATGGAACATACAATAGTTAAGGGAGATCCATATTGTTCATGCATTTTGCATGATACTCGAATAAACGATGATTTGACACATCCTCCAAAAGAATTCTTTGATAGTATGTGGCCAATTGATGAGTGAAAAGAAGAGGAGTAAACATGAAATTTAATGAAATAAGAGTTTTCAATCCTAATGCACTATCTGTTTTACAAGAAGTGCAACCACTTGAATCTGCTCTACTTTCACCACTTAATCGTCTGAATTTTCTAATAGGTTTATTAGAGAAAAACAAGCCTGAAATTGTTGAATCTTATATTTCTAAACTAGATGAAACATATACCAAAAAATCTGAAAAATCTGAGATCAATCTATCAGATATCGAAATTGACAAAATAATATCTGATTTACCAAATTTAAAAAAATATCCTGATTTAGCCAAAAAAAGTTTGCATTTCTTCCTGGATTTACTAGAGGTTGGATCTAATACAGATTGGGCTAGAGAAAAAGTGGAGGTTCCTCAAAGAAATTTTCTCCGATCGTTTCTGGTTCCAAAATACACCAATGTTGAGTGCTTAACAGCTGTAACTGAAAGAACTGAAGCAATAAAATTGTATAAGCGATATATTACAAAATTTTTGATTGAACATTATAGAGATAAAGAGGACGATGTTGATAGTTTGGATTCTTTATGGAAGAAATATTTTGAGGATTATGAAGAAAAAGAATCAGATCACTGGGTAACTGTCCAAAGTAAACCTTACAATGGAAAATTGATCTTTAGAAAAGATGTTTGTTTATGGGACGACGCACTAAATGATATGCTTGATTTACAACTCAAATATTTGGTTTGTTGTTATGGTGATTTTCAAGGTGCTAAAACAGAGAATAAGAACTTTGTTTTAACTATGGATCATACCATTGCTAAGGGTGATCCTTACTGTAGTTGTGTTTTTCATGATACAAGAATCGATTGGAACTTGGTACATCCTCCAGAAGAATATTGGGATAATATTTGGCCTTTACAAGAATGGCAAAAGAAAAGGTAGTTTTAAACTTCTAAAGAGTTTGAAAGAATTGCTTAAGTTGTTTCTTGTTTTTTAAAACAAATACATTCTCTTTACCTAGTATTCTTATACTTTCATTTTTTACTTCTTTTAATCTTTTCAATCTGAATTTGATTGCATGATAACCTAACTCAAAGATAGATCTAAATGCAGAAAACATTCGATCTTCTTGACCAATTTTCTTAGGAAGTTTAGTCACTTCTTTTCGAATTATTCCTCTTCTTGCTAGGGAACGAATAATCAATCTCCAGAAAACAACAAATAAACATGTATTCAGGATGACTATAAGCGATGTTCTTGGTAAAACTATATCTCGTACTCTATCATAATTACCATCAAGAATCCATCTATCTTTAGAAACTATTTCTTCGATTTCTTTGCGGAAATCATCAGAAGGTTTCATTTTCCAATTTTCTTCCCAAAATATATCATCAATATGGAAAACGGGAATGTTAAGAATATTTGAAAGCTGAATAGCAAGAGTGGTTTTTCCTGAACAAGAACCACCATAGATTTTGATTCTATCTGCTTTCATTTGAAAAGTGATTAAGTAAAATAATAAGAATTTTAGTATAATTGAGTAAATTCGAGAATTACCAAAACTGATTCTATTTCCTTTCCGAAAATCTATTTTGTAGATAAAAACATAGCTTTAGAGAGCAAAAAGGCTGAAATTTATAAACGTTTTAACAAATGAAATCCCTATGTCACAATTTTATCCTGAAGATAAAGAAGTTCCTGCAGAGTTGATTTTTGACAATGTTAAAATTCGGCAATTGAAGGGTACTGATAACGAGTTAGATTATCAAGCAGTTATAGAGAGTGGTTTTAGACCTGAAGGATTTCCGAAAGAAGAAAATCATAAACAAATCTCTAGACATGAACAGGATCACAATGATCGTAAGGAATTTGCATTTACAATTATGGACAAAGATGAAACTGTGTGTTATGGTTGCATTTTCGTTAAACCTTTAACTCCTTTCTTGAAATTTGCTTTTTTCAATGATCGTGTGATTGAGAGCATAGAAATAGGAGAAAAAGATCCTGGTATCTCCTTTTGGATAACTCCAAAAGCATGGGAGTTGGGGCTTTATGAGGATATTTTGAAGAAATTGACTAATTGGTTTAAGAAAGAATGGCTTTTTGAAAAACTCTTCTTCTTAGGAATGAGACCATCTCAAAAAGAGATGGAACAACTAGAGAACTTGAGTGAAAAACAGGTATTTTTGTTCCAGTTGGGAACAGAGAAATACCTTCTTTGGAAACTCTACTAACTTAGATTTCCTTTCTTTTTTTGAAATATTATTACATTATTGATTAAAGGAATTTAGATTTTTTGAAAAAATAATAAAAAAATAAAGGCTTGCCGTCGAAACGGCTTTTATTCTTGGGTTTGTGCCATTTCATTCAGAAATGGTTGGGATCGAAAAAGCTAGTGTAAAGCGAATTTTTTTCGTTCTTGTTCAGAACAGAAAAATACCTTCCTTGGAATCTCTTCTAACTTTAGATTTCCTTCTTTATTATGCAGCTTCTACATTTGTAGCTTGCTTACCTCTATCGGTTTCTTCAATTTCGAATTCTACTTCATCGCCTTCTTTAAGGTCACTGAATTCGCCTTTGCAGCCAGAACGATGGAAGAAGATATCTTTATCTTCGCCTTCTACACTGAGAAAACCATAATTTCGGTCATACATTATACGTTTAATTGTTCCTTTCAAGTAATTAACCTCCAATTCTTGAGATTTTTTCTAATTAAAAATTCGCTAATTGACTTATTAATTTTTCAAATTAAAAATCCAACTACTTCCTTTCTAATTTGCAATAAAAATTAATTTTTACACTAAATAAAGTATGTGGTCAATACAAATTATGAGAATAAATCACAAAATGCAACTAGAAACAGAAAATTACAACATATAGTATATCAAGAACAAAAGTTTAAATGAAAAGATTATTGCTGTTTATTATGAGCCAGAGAGAAGTTAAGTATTATAAATTACTTGCAAAAATGTATGAAATAAAAGAGAAATTTTTCAGTGTAAGAGAAGATCTAGATG
>JAEOTK010000359.1 GCA_016839875.1 Candidatus Heimdallarchaeota archaeon | reverse complement strand
GTTAAAACACCGACAAATATAGATAATGTTAATATTAAGCATATTGTGTATCCAAAACCCCTTTTCAAAGGTGTTTCACCCCATTAAAACAATGGTTTTTCTTTATTTAAAACAACTGGTATTTTAATCCGCGAATTAATAATCAATGTCTTCAGAAACTAATAATAAAAAAAGAAAGAAATGGTATTTATTTTCTCTTTCTGATGAATATAGCTGTAAGTCCAATTGCGATTATACCTATAACTACACCTAGGAATGGGAATGGTAATAAACCAGCTTGAATATCAATTTCTGATGCTACAAACTCAAAGTGAGCATCAGATGCTGTATCCTTTTCTATTGATCTTATTAACAAACCAGTTTTAGTTTCATAGTAAGCATCTACTTCGTCTACATCATCAAAACCAAATGTGAAGGTATTAGCATATTCTACATGAATAGCATCATGACTATTTCCATCACTTGTTAGCATTGTTGCAGTTCCTTTAACTACACCATTGGTTGGATCATAGTGAATTGTATCCGCACTATTTGCTGAAGGATTTATAGCGTAAGGAGTATAGAGCTGGGAATTAAGCATATCTACATTCACCATAGCAGCTAATAATACAGCAAAGAATAAATCTCCATATATAGGATCAAGTGGATCCACATCTTTGAAGATGTATGAACTACCTTCGTATGTCACATTAGCATTATTGAAATCCTGCATCTCATCTATACCATCAAGGTAAAGTACAGAAACTTCTAGTGAGTAAGTAGAATTGCTCATATATAGTCTAGCAGCAGGCAACAATGTTGTTCTGTTGTGTTCAAAGATTATACTGGTATAAGAAAACAAAGTTATGTTTTCCAAGCCTATTGGATTTTCTTGACCAGCAACAACTTCAAGAGTTGTAGTAATCTGAACAAAAGAGAATGTAGTTGCATTATCTGTGAAAATCCTATCCACTTTAAGTATCAGTTCTGCTATTTCCAAATCACTAACTGTTGTGTTTGAAAAAAGATATTTTCCTTTCACGTTACTACCTGCTTTTAGTACAAGCTGATCTGAGACTAAAACAGCTTGAGAGAAGGCTGAGAAATACAAGGAGAATACGAGTAATCCAAGCACAAAAATTGTTATTATTTTTACTCTTCTATTCATAGTAAGTTAGTATTATACGAATCATCTAAATTAATATTGTGCAAGTGAAAGAAAAATATTTAGAAAAAGAAGAAATTTATTTCCTCTTTTTTATGTATAAAACTAGGATTCCTAAAGAAAGAAGACTTACAATAATACCGATAGAAGAGTAAGGTGTAAATCCAATTCCTGAACCAACATTGACTGTTCCGGGAACAAACTCAAATTGTTCAGTGCCATCTTTTTCAATCATTCGAATGAGTAAACCTGAACTTGCTTCATAATAAGCATGAACTTCAGGAGCTTCCCAGAAACCAAATAGTGAAGTATATTCATAAGACACATGAATAGTATCATACGAATCACCATCCGATGTTGTAACAGCGGGTTTATCAATAACTAGACCTAAATTAAGAAGACCTCCTTGCAATTCAATGTAGTTTATATTATCATTTGTGTTTGCTGTTGGTGATATTCCTAATAAAGTGTATTTCCAATCTTCACTGTAACCTCCATTGAGAAGAAGATAAGCTAACATCATTATCAAGAAATTTATGTCATCCGGGTGGTCATCTTGTACTTCCTTCCATGTATAAGAATATGCAGTTCCATTATTAAGAGAAAGAATAGTTTTGTTAAAATCGAATAATTCTTCAACAGTTGTAGGACCTACATTTGTAACTTCAAATGAATAAGTTGTATTTCCAAAATACAATCTTGCAGCAGGAAGAAGAGTTGTTCTGTTGTCCATGAGTACGATGTGTGTCATTTCAAAATCTGTTATTTCGTCCATACCAAGTGGATCAGCAACACTTCCTACAGGTATATCTAAAATATATATGATTTGAGCAACATCCATACCAATATCTGTCAAAGTATAAATATCCTCAACTGCAATGGTCGGATAGCTTACTAATTTATCAGTAACTGTTGAATTAGTATATAGAAGTTTTCCTTCTACTTTGTCTCCTTTCTCAAGTTCCAGAATATCAGATGCAACTATCGCTTTTGACAAGTCAGAAACAATAATTGATGAAATTAAGAACCCCATAATAAAAATTGTCAAAAATGTTCTTTTTCTATTCATAGTAAGTACTAATATTGATTTTCCATTTTAAGAATGTTTTTATATTTTCCACATTTCTAGTATTCCGACTAAAAATTCTAGAGAGAATAGTATTTTATCTGAAAATATGAAACTAATAGATTTTTTAAAGTGTTTTTGTGTTTATTTTATCATTTACTAAGTTTTGTTTTCTTCAGATAAATCTCTAATTGGTCATAGTTTTGTGGAACATCCATATCTAAACCGAAGCCTAAATCTTCTATTATTACAACTCCCATTTTCATCTTGAATGCTCTTTCCATTACAATGATTATGTCTCTCAATTTAGCTAGTTTTAAAACTATTTTCAAGAGTTTTGACCAAGTTGCGGGTCTTCTGAAAACATACCAAGCAACTGCCCAAAAAGATCTTTTTCTTCTTAGTTTATTTATATCAGAAATGATCTTCTGACCTTCAACTATTCCTTTATCACTTAAAACGTACAATTCACCAGGGAATATTTGGTGATCTCTGAAATTTCCAACTACTCTTCCAGCATCTGGAAATTCTTTCCTTGATAATTCTATAGGTACTGCTGATTGAATAAAATCATGATCCTCCATATCTGAAATTTCATCTAGAAACTCGTCAATCCTTTCTACTGTTATAGCTGGGGTATCAGCTGAGCAAATCACAAAGTGATTAAAATTCTTTCCTTGCCCCTTCAAATATTCTAAACCTACAAGCAATTTTTCACTGAAATCTGCAAAGAAGTTCACCGGGATATATTCAACATCCTCTCCAAAATCTATATCTTCTCTTGATACCCCTAGAGAGTATATCCCTTCTATTTTCTCAGATTTAACAAGCTCATCTACTACCCATTG
>JAEOTK010000358.1 GCA_016839875.1 Candidatus Heimdallarchaeota archaeon | reverse complement strand
GAAAAAACTCAAAAATCCATATAACTTCAAAAGGCATAACTTACTCGTTTAATTTCGATTCAAGAAGCAAATTTTCGCTTCTTATTGGAGCAACAATGAGGTTAGACGCCGAGAATAAAGTGATATTAGAGGCAATTCTAAAAACCTATCAACCATTTTCACTTTCTCTTTTAGATTTGGAAAATAATGAAAATGACAAAAAAGATGATATCAAGAAATTTGAGAAATATACAATTAATACAACTTATTCTCTCGATTATAAGAAAATTCTAGAGAAGGAGAAGTTCAGAGCTGCCTTTTCAAACTTACAATCTAAATTAGAAAGATTAGTTATAAGTGAGAAATTCCTATCATTAAGTCTAAATGAACCAAAAGTGGTTAGTCAAGCTCTTGATCTAGCAAAAGAAATCTATAAAGAACTCTTGTTATTAGATTTGGGTGTTGTTGAGATTAGTGAAGTTAGATGTTATACATGTGATACCGAATTCAAAACCGATGTGGAAAACTGCCAAAAGTGTGGGGTATTAAGACCAAGATGTATTGTTTGTAGTCTTGATTTGTCTCCTTCAGAGAAAGCAAAAATTATCTCTTTGCCTTGTTGTGGAGTTCTTACACATAAAGATCATATCATAATGTGGCTAAGAAAAAATAAAACTTGCCCTAATTGTAAGAAATCGTTATCTCAATGGTTGGATAAACTCGATATAACAGATGTATAGCACTTCTGTACGAACATGTTATTCAGTTAAGATTTTAAGGATAAAATAAAAACTACCAAGAAGAATATGAGTATCGAAGAAACATTTCGGATTATAGAAAAGAATAAAGAACAATCAATAGAACTTCTAAAGGATTTTTTGAGAATCCCAAGCGTAGCAGCTAAAAATACAGGTACTCAAGAAGCTATTGATTACCTTCGTCGTACATTTGGGGATGCAGGATTTGATTATTTCGTTGAGGAAACTCCAACTAAACCAGTTTTCTGTGCAGAAATGAATGTAGGAGCTGAGAAAACCATTCTATTTTATGATCATTATGATGTTCAACCTGAAGATCCCATTGAGCTCTGGGATTCTCCACCTTTTGAGCCTACAATCAGAGATGGTAAAATTTATGCTAGAGGTGTTGCGGATAATAAGAATGAGATTATCGCTCGTCTGGAAGCGATAAGAGCTTACAATGAAGTATTCGAGAAACCTCCCATAAACATAAAATTTGTTATCGAAGGAGAAGAGGAAGTTGGCTCACCTAGTTTTCCTCATTTCATTAAAAACAACAGGGAATTTGTTATGCAATCTGATGGATGTATCTGGGAATTTGGGGGTCGTGATGGTGATGGTATTCAAGAAGTCTATCTAGGTGTTAAAGGAATACTTTATCTTCATTTGAAAACCAATACCATTGGGAGAGATGTTCATAGTGGTTATACTCAATTTGTTAATAATGCAGCTTACGAGATGAGTTGGGCATTATCTGCTTTGAAGGATAGAGATGACAAAATTCTTGTTCCTGGTTTCTATGATAACATCCCTGACCCTTCTCCTGAAGACATGAAAATAATTGAAGATTTCAATTTAAAGGAAGATCTCTTTAAAGAGAATTTTGGAGTTGACAGTTTCCGTTTAGGTTTGACAGGTTTAGATATGAAGAAGAAATACTTCCTAGAACCAACTTGTAATATTTGTGGTTTATGGAGTGGATATCAAGGACTAGGAGGTAAAACAGTAACGCCAAATGAAGCTTTCGCAAAGGTTGATTTTAGGCTTGTGCCTGGACAGGATGCCAAAGATCTGGTAAAAAAGATTCGTAATTTCTGGGATGAAAAAGGTTTTGAGCATATCGAAATCGTTGATTGGGATGGATATCAAGCAGCCCAAACATCAATTAATAATCCTTTTGCAAAAAAAGTTGTAGAAACTATAAAAGAAGTGGAAGGACATGATCCAGTTATCTGGCCAATGGTTGGAGGATCTGGACCCATGTATCTTTTTGAAGGTGTTCCTTGTATCTCAATTGGCTGTAGCCATGCCAAAGCAAATGCTCATGCTCCAAATGAAAATATCTCCATAGATGATTTTGTAATTGGTATGAAAACTATTGCAAATTTAATTCATAAATTCTAAGCAATCTACATTTATTGAGAAAATCTTATTAGAGCTTCAAAATGATGGTCAATGATATAAATGACATTGGAAGATGTTTATCAAGAAATAGAACTCTATAAAGATAATTCAATTAAGCTTCTGTTTGACTTCCTTAAAATTCCTAGTGTAGCTGCAAAGGGAATTGGTGAGTCAGAAGCTGTAGAATTTCTTAGTAGAAATTTTGAGGAAGCAGGTTTTGCATGTTTCATTTATAAAACAGCAGGTAATCCTGTTTTCTGTGCCGAAATGAATGTTGGGGCTGATAGAACTCTTTTATTCTACGATCATTATGATGTGCAACCTGAAGAGCCTGTAGAGTTATGGAATTCTCCTCCATTTGAACCTATAATAAAAGATGGTAAGATCTTTGCTAGAGGTGTTGCAGATAACAAAGGAGACATAATCTGTCGACTTGAAGCAATAAAAGCATATAATAGAATATTTGGAAAAACTCCTGTTAATATCAAATTTGTTATAGAAGGAGAAGAGGAAATAGGTTCTCTAAATCTGAAGGATTTTGCAGATAAGAATAAAGACTTCATAACAGATGCAGATTTATGTATCTGGGAAGCTGGTTGTAGAGAAGATGATGGTATTCAAACCATATACTTAGGTGTTAAAGGTATCCTCTACCTACACCTGAAAACTAAGACTATTGGAAGAGATGTCCATAGTGGTTTAACTCAGTTTGTTGATAATGCTGCATATGAGATGAGTTGGGCACTAGCATCTTTGAAAGACAGAAAGGATAAAATTCTCGTTCCAGGTTTCTATGATAACATCCCTGAACCTTCGCCAGAAGAACTCAAAAACATTGAAGATCTTGATTTGAAGGAAGATTCATTCAAACAAAGTTTCGAAATTGACAAATTTCGTCTTAATCTTAAAGGAATGGATATTAAAAGGAAATATTTCTTAGAACCAACATGCAACATATGTGGAATATGGAGTGGATACCAGGGACCAGGTAGCAAAACTGTTACCCCAAAAGAAGCATATGCAAAAATTGATTTTAGAATTGTCCCTGGTCAAGAACCTACAGATTTGCTTAGCAAAATCAGAAAATTCTGGGATGAAAATGGTTTTGAACATATTGAGGTAACAGAATGGGATGGATATCCTGCAGCTAAAACATCCATCAACAATCCTTTTGCACAGAAGGTTATTGAATCCATAATAGATGTGGAAAAACAAAAGCCAGATATATGGTCTTTAATTGGTGGATCAGGGCCTATGTATCTATTCGAAGGTGTTCCCTGTGTATCAATAGGTTGTGGTCACCCAAACTCAAGCACTCATTCTCCTAACGAGAATATCATTATTGATGATTTCGTAATAGGTATGAAAATCATTGCTAATCTTATTCATCGATTCTAACTGAATTTGTGCAAACTTTTTTTTATAACTAGTTTTACCAACCAATACTATGTGTGATACCGTTGTAGCTATTGGAAATTCAACAAAAGATGGCAGCGTAATTTTCGGGAAAAATAGCAATAGATATCCTAACGAAGTTCAAAATTTAGTAGCTTTTCCCAAAAATAAATACAGTACAGATTCGAAAGTAAAATGCACTTATATCTCAATTCCTCAAGTGGAAGAAACTTATGCAATACTCCTCTCTAAACCATTTTGGATGTGGGGGTGCGAAATGGGTGCTAATGAATTTGGAGTTACAATCGGAAACGAAGCTGTCTGGAGTAAAGAACCAATTAGAGAGATTGGATTACTAGGGATGGATTTAATACGACTAGCTCTTGAAAGATCAAAAACTGCTCTCGAAGCTTTGAGCACAATAACCTCTCTACTAGAAAAACATGGTCAAGGAGGTCCTTGCAAAAGAGGCAAGGAGTTGGGGAGACTTTACCAGAATTCTTTCATTATTGCAGATCCAAAAGAAGCCTGGGTTCTGGAAACTGTGGATAAATTCTGGATTGCTGAAAAAGTTAAAGATGTTAGAGCGATTTCCAATTCTCTTACTATTGACAAGGAATATGATCTGATACACCCAGAATTAATTCAGTATGCTATTAAGAAAAGATATTGTAAATCTGAAGAAAGCTTTCATTTTTCTAATTGTTTTATACCAAAATTTCGAATTTATCATGCTTTAACGGAAAATTCTTCAAGGTCTCAATTTTTTGCAGGAGGAAAGAAGAGATACAAATGCGCTACTGAATTCTTGTTAAGAAAAAAAGGTAAAATAACTATTCAAGAAATCATGGAAATCTTAAGGGATCACAACATTCCACAGAAAGAGGAGAATTATTGGAATCCATCAAAAGGTAAGGCAAAGAGCATTTGTCATCATGCAACAGGGATATCAGTTCCAGATCAAACTGCAGGTTCACATGTTGCTCATTTGAAATTAGACTTACAAGTCCATTGGATGACTGGAACATCTACTCCATGCACAGCTACCTTCAAACCTAT
>JAEOTK010000357.1 GCA_016839875.1 Candidatus Heimdallarchaeota archaeon | reverse complement strand
GTTTGATTTTCTCCATAATTTGTTTCCAAATTGGTTCATCTTGAAGTTCTACATCTTCGTTACCCATGGAACTCATAAGATTTCTATAATTGAAAAACTATTAAAACTTTGCGAGATTATCAATCTCAAAGTATAAATCAATTGCTATTTACACAAATCTTTTATTTCCTCTAGCCATATAAAGAACTATGAACGTGTATCAAGTTGTAAGAAAAGAACTAAAACGCTTAGACGAACCTTACACCTTTCTTAACGGTGATGTATACTTAGTAATCACTCCAACAAACATATGGATTTGGTTAGGGTCCAAATCTTATTGTGATGATAGAGCTGTGGGTGCTTGGCTTTCCAAAGTTATAGAAGAGGACCAGAAAGATCTTCTAATTAAAACAGTGATGGAAGGAGATGAACCTCAAGAATTCAAAGATTTAATACAATTTCAAGTTAAGGAAGGAGATACTCCAGGTTTCTTAAAACACTTCGAAAAGAAAGAAGATATCGATTACAGATTACTCCAGATTATCCAAACAGGAGAAGGGATAATTGAAACCAAAGAAATACCTATAAAATATAAATCACTGAAATCAGGAGATTCCTTTGTTCTAGATGCTTGGGACGAGATTTATGTTTGGATTGGCAAAAAATCTCAAGTTCGTGAGAAGTATGAAGCTGGAAAAATAGCTAGAGCTCTGGATGTTGAAAGAAAACGTCGACCTGTTGTTTATACAATCGATGAACAAGACGAACCAAAGAACTTCAAGGAAGTTGTTGAGCGAATAGCAAAAGAAGATAAAAAGAAGTAGAATTCTTTTTATTAAAATCTTTTTTCCCCAATTTATTTTTTATTTCCAGTATTAAAAATATAATTGATATGATATGGAACTCTGGAAAACTTCAAATAGTTTGTCTTTTTTTCTCTGAAATATGACTTTTAATGATGAATCACAAGAAAAAGGGAATGAAAATGAGTTAAATCTAACTCGAGATCAACAACTTCTTCTTTTTACTATGGATTATCTAGCCAAATGGGTTCGTGGTGGGGATCATTTTCTTGAAACAAATAACGAAAAAATTTGGATAAAAGAACTACCTTTATGGGGTATTATCTACTACCAGATTACTCAAGGAACCTACGAAACTTATGATTATGCACCAACTGCTATTCAATTCTTTGGTAGAAGTAGTTTTACTGTAAATCTATCTTACGAAGGTGTTGATGATATTGAAGATTTGAGAGAATTCGATATCATTGAGAAAATAAGATTGAGTACTTCTCAACACGGTTTTGTTACAGCTTATAGGATTACAGATTTAGGTTGTAACATACTTAAGAAAATTCCAGAAGATGTAAGAGATGAGGTCCATAATCTGTTCTATTGCCCGAAATGTATGACCCATCTAGATTTCTTAATGAATCTAGGAGACAATCCAGAGATAAAAATTGATTGTCCAGGATGCGATGAAGCTGATATTCAGCTAGACTTTTTGGAAAGTGAAGACGTTAGTTACAAATCTAAGCCTTATTTTCTTAGAGTCAGCGATAGGTTGGTGAAGTGATAAAATGACGAAAATACAAAACACAATAAAAGATGAACTGGATGAAATCCTTCATATTAAGAATCCAAAAATCTTTGTTATTGAATGGTTACCTTTCGACTCAAATCAATTAAGAGAATTAAATAAAAAGATGGATATCGAAAAGGGGGGTCATAAAACTCTATTAACAGGTTTAATAGATAAATCTCCTGACAATCCATTGTTCTATTCAACTGGGAAGCATACCAAAGTAGTAGTAAAAGACTATAGTCTTGATCAGTATGTTAATCTTGAAGCTATGATTGATCTTCCTGAGGAAGAAGGAGTTGTTCAAATCGAGGAAATGGCTATATTCGTATCCAAAGCTGGTTTTGTTATTTACTCTTTAGATCTAAAAGAAATTGATGGTAGTAATACATACATGTCTCTTGATAAGATAACAAGAGTAGTTGCTGATTTAAGCCAAGATAGTTCAGTAGTTATTGACAGCTTGCTTACTGAATTTCAAAGAAATTTTATTAACATAATTTTTGGAAATGCTATTCATAGACCTAAAACTGTTTGTTATATTGGTGAAGATATACAAATCAGACATGATGATGTCAAAAAATATTATGACGGGGAAGATTGTGAAATCGAACTTAATCAGATACTAGGAGAAGGGCACTCTGCATATCAGAAAGGGAGAGATTTCTTCTTCAAAGGAACAAGAGGTTCATTAGCAATCGTAGAAGATTTTACTGAAGATTTCGAGTATCAGATAGTATTCTGGGGAATACAGCATGCAATAAACAATTTTGTAGATTGCTTTATGTCAAGAATCTGGGAACTTTATGATCAATCAAATCAAGTCAAAGATTTAGTTGAAGAAGCTGTTAAGGGTAATTCTGAAGCTCTAAATCGAGTAGAGGAGAACATAACAGTAATATCGAGCATTATCAGTCTTATTGGACAAATTCAGATTTTTCTCAAAGATTCTTGCTTAGATCTTGTTGAAGATTATTCTTCTGAAGGCACAATTGATTTGAATGAATTCTTTGAAATACAGAATTCTCTTAAATCATCTTTGAAGAGAACAAAGGAAGCTGAAAAAATCATCAACGGTCTGTTAACAGAACTTGATGGATTAAGAAGTTACATAGCTACACTATCAGAATTACAGATGCGAAAAATGTCTAGAGCTATGACTCAGAATACAAAAAGTATGAACCAAGTACTTCAAGCAAATACTCGAACGAGTGAAGCAATCGATATGATTGAGCTGATTCTAGCAGGAAGTATCATTTTAGAAGTATTAGCTTTTGCTATAGGAGAAATTTCTTCTGATCAAACTATTTTTAGAGCGATTCTAGATGGTACAGGATTGAATACTGATCAAAGATCCACTCTCATAATCTTCGCTATAAGCATCTTAGCTTGGATAGGTATTGTGATTTATCTAAGGTGGAGTAAAAGTAAGATGGAGAGAAAAGCTCTCAAGGATTTCTTCATTTCAATGTCTGTAAATAAAAAGATTGATGTAAATAAACTGGATGATTATATGCGTGACAAAGAGATTCTAACTAAACATGTAGAGTATGATCATGCTAGCACTATAGTTACTTATGTTTGGGACACTGGTGTAGATCCAGATTTAAAAGATCTTGATATAGAACATGTAAGTATAACCTATAATGAAACAAATTCATTACTTCTAAGAATTGAAGTAGAAACTTCTGAGATAGATAGAGACCAAAAAGAACTTCTTAACCTAATAATTGATGATATGAAAAAGAGCGGAGTTTTGTAATTCTCCTCTTATTTTTTTTCGATATATTTAATTATGTCCAAGCTACAATAGGTTTAATGTCTAAGGAGAATAAGTCCTATTCTATACAAACAACTGATTTGATTAAGGATTTTGAATTATCAAAAACAGAAGTTGTTCATGTTCTGACAGGAGTAACAATGGAGGTAAAGAAAGGAGATTTCATCTCAATCATGGGTCCAAGTGGAAGCGGTAAAAGTACACTTCTAAATATACTATCAACTCTTGAATCAGTAACTTCTGGTGATGTATTAATTGCTGGTGTAAACCTAAAAAATATAGATTATAATGAGAAATTGGAAATCAGAAGATCTAAATCTTCTGTTGTCTTTCAAAGTTTTGCTCTTATTCCTTATCTTACTGCTCTAGAAAATGTTAAACTCCCCATGAAACTTAGAAAGATTGCAGAACAAGAAGCTGAAGAAAAAGCTCTAGAATATCTTGAAGCTGTTGGTTTATATGGTAGGTTAAATCATCTCCCAGAGGAATTGAGTGGGGGTGAACAACAGAGAGTGGCAATTGCTCGAGCTCTAGCACATAATCCTGATATAATTTATGCAGACGAACCTACTGGAAATTTAGACACTCATACTGGAAAAGAAATTATCCAGTTATTTAGAAATCTAGCTAACGAGCAGAATATCTCTATTATTATGGTTACACATGATTCTGACAGTGCACAGCAAACCGACAGAATCTATATTCTTCAGAAGGGAAAAGTAGCAATTGAACAAGAGAAACCACTGAAAAAGAAAACACAGAAAAAGGAGGAGAAGAAATAATGAAAATCAGGAATTTCTTCTCTTTTATTGGTTTTTCATTCAAATCTATGTTTTCGAATAAACGTAGAAGTATTTCTATTGGAGCTGGAATGATACTTGGTGCAGCTATTTTCTCAAGCATTTTCTTCTATGGATCCATAATCAATTCAATCACAGTTCAAGATATGATAGAAAATGTTGAGTTTGAAGTTACTTTTCGACCTTATGATGAACCAATCTCTCAAACTCCTCAAGAGTTAGCAGAATCTATAGAAGAAGAAGAGGAATTTGAGGAGTCTATTGTTACATATGGTAATTCTTATTGGAGGGATGCAGGAACGAGTTGGATAAACACTTTTTCATTTATAACTCCAAGTTTTAATTATTCTGAATATTCAGGAATACAAGTTTCTCAACCATATTTCTCTCCAATAATTGTAGGAGAAGAATATGCTGAAACAATCATTGGAGATAGAATAAACATAGTAGCCGGAGAGTCTACTTTAGATGATGATAGCATCTTACTTTCTATTGAAACCTACAAAAATCTCGGTATCCAAATTAACGATACTCTACCTTTTACTTTTGGGGTAAATAGAACAGAATATGGACAACCAGATATTACTGAAGTGAAATTGCTAACTCATCAAGTTAATCTAACAGTCAAAGGATTCTTCAAGCCAGGATTGATGCTTGGGGAAGATGATATAGTCATCAATAGTCTTAATTTTAATTCAAGCATAATCGGAAATCTTACTCAATACAAAATGTTTCAATTACCAACGAAACTAAACCTCGATAAATTTCCATTAAACGATATTATGAATTTCAATGAAGCTATAGATATCACGCTTGTTAGAATTGAACAAAGACTTCCATTAGAAGGAAGAAATCTCATCTCTAATGCTTTGATGATGTATCAAGGAATTGTTATCTTCATGCAAATAATTGATACTGTATTGTATATCCCTGCAATCGTACTATCAATTATACTCATTAATCTTGGTGCTGAATTAGCACTTCAGGAGAGAAAATTCGAAATTTCTGTATTAAAAGCTCAAGGTGCATCTCCCAAACAAATAAGACGGATGATACTTTCAGAAGTATTCATTATAGCAATAATAGGTGAGATCATAGGTATCTTTTTAGGAATACTGGGAGCAGCTACTGTACTGTCTACATATAGATTTATGGTTATTGATTTCTCTGTACTTGCTAATGCTCTAACATTCTTAAATATCAAACCGTGGAGTATTATTACTACGGTTATAGTGACTTTTGGTATTCTATTCATAACTACAATTAAGAAAACCAATGCTTTCATTAGACAAGAAGTTGCAATAGCTAAAACTATTGAGAAAGAGAAGAAAGGTTGGTTCAAGAGAATATATGGAGATGTGATTTTATTCCTATTAGGATTAGTAGGTGTACTGTTGACTATAATCTCTGATGTAAATCCTGATGCTTCCTTTAGCTTCGTTGTAGAACTACTTCAAGCATTTACTCCTTTACTCCTATGGTATGGAGCTGCAGGAGTTGTTAGTAGATTATCAACTAAAATTCCAGAAAGATTGGATAAAATTTTAGTTAAGATGTTCAAGGATATTGGAAGTCTACTGAAGGGGAGTCTATCTAGAAGACATCAGAACTTCCCACGAATGACCGTTCTTTTATGTTTGTCAGTATCTTTATGTGTTTTTGCTGCTATTCAAGGAGAAACTAGTGCTGCAGAAATTCCGAGACATGCAGATGCGTTCATAGGTGGAGATATGAAAGTTGATGTTCTTGGTATATTTGATGATTTAGCTCCAGAAAATTTCACAGGTTATGAAGATAAAATTTATTCAGTTCTTCCTATCTATTATACAATGTTCCGTTCAGGTCCAAGGCGGGTAGGGTGTTTTGGGATTGATTTAGAGACGTATGGTGATGAAGCTTTATGGCATCGTGATTCGATTGAAGGATATCCAGATTGGAAAGAAGGTTTAGCTGTGTTATTGGACAATCCTACAAAGAATGTAGGTGTGGGATTATCAACAGCAAGATCTCTAGAAATCGATGTTAATCCTCTATTCAATTTCACAATATACAATCAAACCAAATATACTGCAAATGCTGCAATCATTGTAGATCATGCGCCTGGAATCCTGATGGATATAGGTGGATTTTCTTTCGATGATTTTGGGGGAGATGTTGCCGATTATTTCATGTTAGCTGATAAGGAGTTTATTGATACATATGCACCTTATACTAATATCCTTGTAAGAGCAATTATTAATCTTAAACCAGGAGTAGACCCAGTAGAAGAAAATCTTTCATTTAAATTCAATTCAGAATTCGATTGGATTGTTGAAGCGAAATCCTATGAAGAGGAGATTGAAGAAACAAGAGCACAAGAAGGATTAAGTTTTGGTTTTCCAGGATTATTAACAATCAATTTCATAATTGCTTTGGTAGGGATAGTCATAGGTGTATCAATATTTATGTTTATGATTATAAATCAAAGAAAGAAAGAATTTGCTATCCTAATTGCAGAAGGCGCTTCAAGAACGCAGCTAATCAAATTGGTATTAACAGAAGTAATTTCGATGGCGATTTTTGCTACGTTGTTTGGTACATTTATCGGATTCTTACTAGGGTACCAATTTAATGGATTCTTTGGAATCTTTAGTGTCACGACTTTCAATCGATTATTGGTGTTCCCACCAATACCTCTTATTGCAACGGTACTAGGAGCTTTTGGAATAGTAATATTATCAACCTTGATTCCTGCTCTGATAGCAGCTAGGACAAATGTAGTTGAGGAGATGAGAACTGTATAGGTGAAGAATATGTATGAAGTAGACTCAAAAATAAAAATCGAACCTCTTCCAGAAGGAATGACACTTCAAGCTATTGATATTTATCATGTATATGGGTTAGAACATCAGAACAAAGTTGTAGCCCTTAGAGGTGTTAGTTTTGACATTAACAAAGGTGAAATCCTCGGGATCATTGGACCAAGTGGTAGTGGTAAAAGTACGCTTCTATTATCCCTGGGAGGAATGCAAAAACCAATAGCTGGTCAAGTAATTTACGAAGACGGTACAGATATAACTAAGCTTCCTGAAGAAAAGCAATTTCAGTTCAGAAGGAATAACATAGGTTATGTATTCCAGGAACAGAATCTAATTCCCTATTTGACTGCTGAGAAAAACATAGAGATGCCAATGAGACTCATTAACAAATCTTTTGCTGATAGAAAAAAGAGAGTTAAGGAACTGATGGAAAGGTTGGGTATTTGGCATAGAAGGACTCATGTTCCGACAAGAATATCGGGTGGAGAACAGCAAAGGGTAGCGATAGCTCGAGCTTTAGCTAATAATCCAAAATTAATTTTCGCAGACGAACCTACCGGAAATGTTGATGCTGAAACCTCAACTCATATACTTGAACTTTTCAATGAACTTAAAGAGGAAATGGAGACTTCTTATCTTATCTGCTCTCATGATCCAATAGTCGGTGAATTCACTGATAGAACTCTTGAAATCCGAGATGGTATTCTAATAGGAGAACATCTCAAAGATATTGATCTAACAGATTTGGATAGCTCTAGATTATTGGTAATTGACAATCAGAATAGAATTACTTTGCCAGAAAAAGCAGTATTGGAATTAAAAGGAACAATTCTCTATACATGGGATATGATAGATGAAGGGATTTTACTTAAACCATTAGGTAAAGTGGACAGGAAGAAAGAGAGAAAAATAAAGTATTGTACAACATGTGGAGCTGAGATTCCTCCTGATACTTATTCTTGTCCCAGATGCGGAGCTAAACTTACTCGAATAGTTACTTAGTACCCCTTTCCCAAACTTTTTTATTTTATCTTTTCTTGGATGCTCTATATGCAAATTTACGTTGCTAGGCACGGAGAAACCGATTACAATCGCACTCGTCGCTTGATGGGGCAGTTGGATATCCCTTTGAATGAAAAAGGCGTTAAACAAGCGGAAATGCTTGCTAAATCACTAAAAGATAAAGGTATAACAGCAATTTATAGCTCAACTTTAAGCAGAGCATATAAAACAGCTGAAATAATTGGAGAAGAATTACAGCTCTCTATCGTAGGAGTAGAAGAGTTTATTGAACATTCCTTTGGTAAATTAGATGGAACAGAATGGTCAGAAGAACTAGAAAATTTAACTTCTGAGGAATTTGAACAACTAGTAATTAAAGAAGGGGCAGAAGATTTAAACTACTTTTATAACAGAGTTTGGGATAAATTCATTGAGATTGTGAAAAGTCATTCAGATGATAGTAATCTTCTTCTAGTTATGCATGGAGGTTGTACTCGTACTATTATTATGAAAATTCTCAATGCTACAGATGATATATTTTCTTGTTTAAGACAAAACAATGCTTGTTTTAATATCATTACGTATAATGAAAAGAAATCACAATTCAAATTTTTAATAGAAAAAGTCAATGAATGTGGTCATCTTGAAGATTTTATGGATCTTCACTTGAAAAAGTAAAAGAGACAAAAATATTTAAGACAGTTTCTCTGAACAACTCTTAATATGCAAGAGAAGATTATTCCTCCAGAGCATAGAATACCTTCAAGAACTTATCGAGTAAAGATAAGAGAAACAAGAAGAGAGAGATTAGCTGAAGAAGAGAATTTCTATGTTTTAGAACTTGATGATTTTGATAAAATTGAGTATAGGCCTTATGATACAACAGAGGAAAAGAAAGAAGATTTGCCCAAAATAAGATTTGTTCTAGATAAAGTATATCTTCAGAAGATAGTTGATGATTCTTCCAAATTGCTTTGCACTGTTTATGTTGATTATGGCTATCTTAAGATAAATAGAGTAAAGGAATTAGTTAATATTAACAAGAAGAAACCATTCTTGAGCGAACCTACAGGATGGTGTATGATTCGTCTATTTAATACAGATTATTGTGAACTAGCTGAAATCCCAATGAAACATTCATCTGAATTCAGGTTCCATCCTGTAACTGGAGCACCTCAATTATTCCTAGGATTGATAGAAAATCTTGAAGAGAAGAAGGAATATCACTATCGAATTGAATGTTATGATAACAAAGATAATCTGATAGGAGCATCTAGAATCAAAACACTGAATGCTGGGATTCAAAGCGAAAGTAAACCAATGTTCTATGTTACAGCTTCAGATTTGCATGGAGGATCTAAAGCTTCATTTAAGCGAGGAAAAGCTTGGGGTTTTAAAGCTAAGAATAATAAGAGACTACTAAGACTAATGGAGAATATTAATTTCAAGGAATTAGAATACACTTTTGGTAACGGTTACCAGTTCTTTTCAACTTCAGGAGATAATATTGACAATGGTTCTTATCATGAGTATTGGGCAGATTTCTTCTCATGTGGTGGCATCAATTTCTCAAGAATGCCTTTATTACCAACAATAGGGAACCATGATTATTACAATGGAGGTTTAGGAAGAGGTTCTCATTTGGGTGGAAGGAATAGAACGCAGAAACATTTCCATATGTATTTACAAACTCCAAGGGAAAAGGGTGGAGCATTTTATTCTCATGTTGAAGGTAATGCATTAGTTATTCATCTGGATTCAATAGGATTGAGATGGGGAAATGAAAGCATTGCATGCGAAAGTAGACAATGGATCTGGTTAAACAAAGAACTCAAGAAATGGCGTGAAAAGCTTATCGATACGGGTGAGGGACCAGAATTTTGTATCATTCACTTGCATTCTGCTATTCTAACAATAGGATTCTTTGGTAGAGCGAGAAACAACTCTGATGCGATTGCACAATCATGCTTGACTCCTATAATCGATCACTATGGAGTTTCAGCAGCAATCTTCGGTCATGATCACATGTATCAGAGATCTAAAAGAAACAATACTCACTATATGTGCATAGGGGTATCTGGTAAAACTCCAATCAAATATTTCAAATTTCTGAAGAACAGAGTTGATTACACAATATTAGATGAAGAAGAGGGTGAACGAGCAAGAGGTTATGGAGTAACATATGTTCCTCCTAAGTTGAAAGAGATGAGTATACCTGAAAGGAAAGAATTTGAAGAATGGTTGATGACAATTAAGGAGACTATAATTAGCAGTGATTTACGCAAATACATCCCTTTTGAAGAAGGAGAAAATTGTCCTGAATATAAAAAAGCAATGGCAAATAAAGAAGCAAAAGCTCAATGTATTCAAGAAGAAATAATTGATAAGATGAAAACATCTATTTGGTGGAGATATTATAACCTTAAAGGAGAATTGATTGATTCTACGTTCATAGATCAAATCGAGATGAAAGAAGATGGTTTAACTGATCCAATAGCATGTCCTGGACCACATATAAGGTAACAACTAGTAAGAATCAAATTTTGATTGATAAAAGTTTACTAGTTCTTTCGTATTGTTCTATTTTTTCTACTTCAAACTTAAAAGAACTCTGATTTTTTATCTCTTTGAAACCGTTTTCGACTTTCACAATTTCCATTCTCTCATGGAATGTTTCAGGAGTAGCTTTTAACTCTTCTAATTTGATGGAATCTTCAATCATCTTTTCTTTAGCTTTAATTATTTTTAATGCAAGTTTTTTGAAACCTTTATCTTCTGCAATTCTTAATGCTTCTGAAAGTAATTGCTCAGCATTTTCAATTTCTAAGTTAATTACTTTGAGCTGTGATTTAAAGAATAAACATTCAATAATTAAAGGAATAATATTTGCTTTAGTACTTATTTCTATCAACTTATCTACAGAATTTTGAAGTTTATCCAATATCTTAGTATCAATAGTTGTTTTAAATTCTTCTAGTAAGAATTCACAGAGGTGAAAGAGTATTTCTATATGTAAAGCAATACCCAAATCTTCTAGCAAGAGCTGATCAAAAAGAACTTCAGCTCTTACCCGGTCCCTTGTATCTAAGCTGGATTTCAAAAGAATTGCTTCTGCAATGAGAGCTAGAATTTTGATATTTTTGTATTCTATTGTTTCAACTGTTTTTTTCAACTCTCCGAAGTATTCTTGAGCTAATTCTTCTTCTTTGAATTCTACAGATAATAAAAATAATTCATAAAGAATCGCAATAATTTCATTCTTATCATCTATCTTTTTCTTCAAATCCAATGCTTTTTTTAGGTTTTGATGTGATTTTTCAAACATTCCCTTCTTCTTGTAAATTATGCTGATTTGCTTTAAGCTTTCAGCTTTGAAATATTTGTGTCCTGTTCTTCTTGAAAAATCAAGAGTTTCTTGTGCTTTAGAGAGAGCTTCATCTAACCTTCCTATAATTATCAAATTGGTAGAGTAATTAAGATTAAATCCTGCTCTCATTGTAGGAAAATCATATCTCTCTCTTTTCATTATAGCTTCTGATTTCTTGTAGTATTCCAAAGCTTCATCAGTTTGACCTAATTGGAT
>JAEOTK010000356.1 GCA_016839875.1 Candidatus Heimdallarchaeota archaeon | reverse complement strand
TAAGAGTAATATATTGCTTTGCTATGCCTTCATATTCTGGGCAATATTTTACTAGCATTCGATCATAATCTGCCATAAAGGGTGTTTTTTCAATTTGTCTCGAATTATATACAAGAACAAGATTTCCAGTTGGTTTTAGAATTCGTTTAAATTCCCATCTTGTTTCTTCTTGATTAAACCAATGAAAAGCTTGAGCTACAGCAATTATATCAACGCTTCTTCTATCAAGTGTAGTTGCTTCTGCTTGACCATTAACACTAATGAAATTAGGATACCACCCAAGAATCTTCTCAGCAGCTTCCCTCATTTCATCATTTGGTTCGATAGCATACACAGTACAACCAGTCTTTAGGAGTAGTTTAGTAAAAATACCAGTCCCAGAACCAACATCTGCAATAACTGAATCTTCGGTAAGTAATTGCCGTTTCTTCATCTCACTTATTAATTCTTTAGGGTAAGAAGGACGATATTTAATGTAATTTTCAACTCGATCCGAAAATCGCTCAGTAGGTTCTCTAGACAAAATGATATCCTCAAGGATAGATTTCTTACTAAGGTACTGTTTGTGGTGTAAAAAACTTTTTTCTCGAAAAATAAAGCTAAAATAGTGTTATCAAAAGAAAGAATCGCTCAGTAAAGACTTTGAAAATCATCAAATAAAACCTTAAATAACTCATTGCATTATAACCAACTGGAAATATGTGGTGGAGATATGCTCATAGAGGGATTCATATCTATAGAAGACAGTGGTATTCCCACTTTTGTTATCAAACAACCTGATGCTAATTGGGATGAGGTATTACTCTCTGGTTTCCTCTCGAGTATAAACGACTTCTGCAGTCTTGCTCTGGATTCCGGAAGTTTATCCAATATTCAATTTCAAGAAAAACAAGTTTTCTTTTCTTTTTCAAATAGATTAGAAATCAAATTCGCTTTAATTGCGAAAAATTCCATTCCAAATGATATTGCAACATATTGCTTGAATGAACTACAAGAGCAATATACTGTTTTCTTTACAACTAAAGGGAAGAAAAAGAAGAAAGTAACAAAAACTCAATCTGAGAAGTTCTCAAAAAATGTAGCAGCCCCCACTATTGAGAAATGGGAAACAAAAGCCTTAGATTTGAAAATAACAGATGATTGATTTTTACGAAAAGAAAGCAATATTCACAATAAAAAAGAAAAGGAAGAAAGGAAGAGTAATTGTAGGGTTAATGAATGAATTACTCTTGGTTAGACCGAAAGCGGTTATTGCGAATATTTTTCGTATTTCTGTTTCTTGTTTTCATTCAGAGTAATGCAGTTATGATGCAAAATAATCCATCTTTAGTTATTTCACCTAGTAACTCTTCAATAATGATACAACCAACAAATACCGCTCAAATACTGAAACCAGACGCAGAGAATTTAGATGCCGGATATATTGAATGGTTACCTGATATCGTGTTAGAGGAAAATACCGGGTTTATTCGAGATCTGAAAATAGCATTTGATGGGGTTAATAATACACATGTATTTTGGGTCCAATATATTGATAGTAACTGGCAGTTGCTTGAAAAAATCAAATTTGCAGTCAATGAATCATGGAATGAACCTCAAGTTTTAAGCTCTGTAACTGATAGTAATGATTTATGGATGTTTGATGTAGCAACCTCTAATGACGGAAAAATTCATCTAACATGGGAGAATAACGGGCAGATTTTCTACCGAAATTATGACAACCCATCTTGGAGTTCTATATCATTCATTACTTATGGAAAAAAACCTAAAATCGAGATCAGTCTTTCAAATAATCCAGGAATAATTTACACCCAAACTTTTGAGGAGGGATATATTTATATGACTCATCATAGATTTGCAGCATTTTCAGCTATAAATGATTCTTGGGATTATTCTGAATTTGGCATATATTGGGATGGTAGAGACTCCAAACATGACTATACAACTAATATTCAAAATGGAAAAGAGTACTTCCAAGGTGTTGTGAGTCATTTAAGGAGAACTTGGAATCGCATTGAGAGAAAATACTACACGAATTTTACATTGACTTCTGTAGGTAAAGCAAATGACTCTGAAATATTACAGATCAAAGATGTTGATGATGATCCTTTACCACATAGATCGGTTTACTGGAACACTGAACCAATATTACTAAGTGATAAAGAGAAGAAAATGTATGTTATAGTTGATTATTTAACAGAGAATGGGCAAGAAATTTTCTGTTACCCATATAGTAATGGTAATTGGGGTTCACGAATTGGACTCTCAACAACCGTATCTCCGGATGTAACAGTTATTCATAAAACAGCTGCAATCGATCCTGAAGGAGGAGTGTCTAGTGTATGGTCTGAGAGGAGATTCATTAATAGTTCAATTGAAACAGGTAC
>JAEOTK010000355.1 GCA_016839875.1 Candidatus Heimdallarchaeota archaeon | reverse complement strand
TTCATTGGCAAAGCTAAGAATTTAATCACTAATGGGTATAAAATAGCAACATTATCTTTAGGAGAAATAACAACTAAATCTGTAATAAAAAATCCCAATTGGATAGAGAAGATCAATAGTGTAGGAAATGCACTTCTACAAAATTTAGTTGCTGAGCCAACCATAGGAAATTTTGCTACTGTTTCTCAACAATTTTCTATAACTTCTTTACTAGCTACACCAAAGATAATTGAATTCATGAAGGATTTTGGAAAAGAGGATTTGCTGGTTGGACAAATTATGTTAGGAGAAGGGATTTTTCTTCTCTATAAAGATGAGAAAACTTTACCAGATATTGACAATCTTGTTAAAGAGGAAATCTGTTTTTCTACTGTTAGAAAATTATGAATTAACCATATCTCTGATTTTCAGACGGGAATTTTACATCTTTCACTTCATCTTTATATTGCAAAACTGCTTTTCTGATAATCTCTTGTGTATCAGCGTATTTTTTTACGAATTTTGGTTTAATTGTAGGAGACAAACCAATCAAATCGTCAATAACAAGAACCTGACCATCACAATACTCACCTGCTCCTATACCTATTGTTGGTATGGATATACTTTCTGTGATTTCTTTAGCCAATTTCCAAGGAATAGATTCAAGCACCACTCCAAAGATACCAGCATTCTCAAGTAATTTTGCATCTTCTATCAATCTTTTAGCGGCAGATTCTTCTTTCCCTTGAACTTTGAAACCACCAAACATGTTGACATAGGTAGGAGTTAAACCTATATGACCTAAAACTGGAATTCCAATAGCTTCTATAGCTTTGATTTCATCTATTCTTTCTCTCCCACCTTCTAATTTTACTGCTTGACATTTTCCTTCTTTTACTAGTCTTCCTGCATTGAAAATCGTCTCTTCAACACCAGTTCCAAATGATAAGAAAGGCATATCTCCAACTAGTAATGATCTTCTAGCTCCTCTAGAAACAGCTTGACAATGTCTAATCATGTCATCAACTGTCACTTCTAGAGTATTTTCATAACCTAATACTGTCATTCCTAGAGAATCTCCAATTAGAATTGAATCTATGCCAATTTCATCTAGTATTTTTGCAATTGGAAAAGTGTAGGCTGAAATCATTGTAATCTTTTCCCCCTCATCTTTCATTTTCTGAAAATCTTTGATTGTGATTTTACTATTGATTACCATTGTCTCATCTCTATTTGTTCAATATCGATTCTTTTGCCAGTTTTTCTAATCTTTCTGAAATGAATTTTAAAGTTTTTTTCAGTGAATCATCATTATCAAAAACATTGATTATCTTTTCTAAATCAGCTTGATTTTTTCCTTTTAATTCCTTAACAAAGTTGATCATTTCTGGGATTGCTCTAGTTATGTTATTTACAATTGTTACATTAGATTGAAGAGAAGTTCTAGATAAAGGATTCAAATCTACTGTTACGACTTTTTTACCCATCTTTCTCAAAGCAATAGTTCTATCACCATCCTCTAAAGGAACAAATACTACATCTGCTGAATAAATACCTCTTTTATCAACAACTCTTCTTGAATGTGTTAATTCAGAAATAGCTGTCTGATGTTCACTATCAATTCCTAGTATTTGCTTTGCTCCTGATTTTCTTAATTTATCTGCAACAATTTTTTCTCTTTCTTCTCTGTTATAAAATAGATTTACTTCAAGAGGAGCACCTAAAAGTTCAGAGAGATCTATCATTTCCTCAGGGCATAGAACTGAAACATTTCCATTTATGCTGATTACAGGTTTTTCCGCAAGTAATAACATAGCAACAGCTGTTTTTTCTTGATTTAAAGCAAAGGAAGGGGTTTTTTCTCCAATCAAATAATCATATGCTTCTCCTCTACCATGAGCAATTAATCCCGCTTCCGCTACAATTTTTGAATGCATTCCTTCAATTATTTTTTCTCTAATTCTGAGAGAACTAGCCCTAGGGTGATTATCGGGTATTGTCATTCAACTCAAAAACACAATTTTCTATGCATTAATAACTTTAATCTTTACATATTTTTTAAACCATTTATCAAAGTTTAAATAAACCAAGAATAATTCAGAACTCAATGCATAAGAGAATCATTTGGAGCAGAATAAATCATATTGTTGGTTATATCTTTTATTCGTTTATTATTACATATTTCATCTGGTCAATAGTGAACATAGCAGATCGAGCTGGAGCAGCTTATATAGGCTCAGACAAACTAAATGCAATTGGTGTAGCATTCAATATCATAGCCTTAATTTTTGAAGTAGTTGGATTCTTTTTTGCTCTTTATTTCGCGATTCAATTGATTGATGGAGTTCTTAGAGTTGGTGAAGTTCCTTATGATTTAGGTAAAATCTCTGGAAATACCAAAGTAACTGTTATTGTGCCAATTCATAATGTACAAGCATTTGTTCTTGAGGAAACACTTGTTGGTTTCAAAGCACAAACTTACAAAAATTACGATGTTTGGGTAGCTGATGATAGCAAAAATGAAGAATTAAGAAATGCATGCAAAGAAGTAACTGAGAAACACAATTTCACCTACTATTATGAACCAAATGAAAATTTCAAATCAGGAATGTTGAATCTTGTTATTCCCAAAACTGATGGGGAATTATTAGCATTTTTTGATGTAGATCATATCCCTAAACCAGATATCTTAGAGAAATTCGTTGCTATAATGGAACAATATCCTGAATTTGCGTTTATTCAAGCAAAATTTGGTTTCAGAAACGTCACTAATCTTCTCCATGTATGGGAAGCTATGAGTTTGATGCAAACCTTTTGCTCATCAAATGCTCGAAGAGAAATAGGAACTGTTCTCTATTGTGGTTCCTCTGTTGTATTCAGAAGAGAGTATGCTTATCCTATTCCAGAAGGGCAAATGACCGAAGATTTCGACCAATCTGTACAAATAATCAAAGCAGGTAAGAAGGGATATTTCTTAGATGAAGTAGGAGCAATGTCTTTGGTGCCTGAAACAATATCCCATCAAATTAGTCAACTATTTAGATGGTTTACTGGCCAATCTGGCGCTCTTTATGATCATGGTTGGTCTCTATTCAAAGGAGTATTTAAGAGAAAAATTAAATTTAGACAAGCAATAGATATCATCTTCTC
>JAEOTK010000007.1 GCA_016839875.1 Candidatus Heimdallarchaeota archaeon | reverse complement strand
TATCATTTTTTTCAATTCAGGTAGAAAAATAGAATAATCAGATTCTTCTTTGGCTTTTTCCCAAGCATCACTTGCTATAACACATTGCTTATTAAATTCTCCAACAAATTCTGGTGGTACATTGATAATTTTATAGTACTGCCTATTAATGAGAAATACATTTCGTTTTTCCAATTCTGTAAGTTTATCAAAATCTGAATACTCTTGAATTTCTTTCAAAAGTTTGCCAATTTCTGGATTTGTTCTTTTTTCATGTTCTAATTGTGATAAATATGCTACTTGTTCAGCTTTCTGCTTAACTCCTCCTTTGGGCATAGTAACATCTCTATCCCAATAGAGTAACATAAGAACTTCCTCTATAATGAGTGCTTCTTTGAATAAACTAAGCAGTTTCTCATATTTTTCTTTCATGAAACAATCGATGCTCAAGAATTATTAAATCTTATCAAAAAGAACAGATTTCTAGTTCTATTTATTTGGTTTTGAATACTTTCAATTCCTTTGGTAACAATTCTGAAGCATATCTCAGAAGAACTGCATCTGCTTCATCTTTCCACTTAATAAGAAATTCAGATATTTCTTCTGGATATCTATGAGATATGTCTTTCAACATCCAGCCTATACCTTTTAGAACGATATCGTCTTCCTCTTCAATCATCTCTTCTGCGATAGTTAATATCTCTTTCAAATGCTCCCCTTTCCTTGCTGCAGGCACCATCGATACAGCTGCACACCTTCTTCTCCATCTGTTTTCAGAATTTGTCCAGATAATTAATTCTTTAATTTTCGAGGAATCTTGTAACATTATTTCCCCCATGAAGTGCAAGCAAAGAGTATCAACAGTTGCCCAGCTCTTAATGAGATTAATCCAATTATCGAACTTATCAAAATGCATTGGATTTGCTTCTTTAGTAGCCTTTCTAATTAACTTCAAACCAACTTCTGAATCTTCATGGTATTTAGATTTTAACATCTCTTCACAAACATCCAAGATTAGAGAATAATCTTCTTTTATTTCCCGATAGTATTTTCTTACAATACTTTCCAGAATTCTATTATCTAATCCATAGACTTCGAATTCTTTGTTTGCAGATTTATGTTGATTAAGAGTCCACTGCTTCTTCCTCTCTGAAGCTTCTTTTTTGGCTATTTTACTAATCTCTTGTTTGATATTAGCTGCTAAAGCTTGCGCATTCATATTGATTCAAAGATTTATCTTTTATTTATGTGTTTTCTTAATTTGTTTAAATAAGAGATTATCTAATCAATCCAAATACTTTATATTTGTTAACTGGTTAACATTTCAATTACAAAAAGTTAGTTGGGAGATAAAAAATGTCAAAGAAAAAGAAACGTATTAAGAAAGGAATTTGGCAAGAAGTTGCTCAGCAAAAATGGTCAGAAGATTCTGAAGTGATCAAGAAACAATTTGAGGAAACTGATGATATTCTAGAAGCATTTGAAGAATTCATCAAAAAGAAAAAGACTACAGATAATGGAGATGATCCAGATTGAGTTTCACAACAAATAATGAGTATATCAATGCTCTCCAAAAAGGCTACATTGTACCACTGAAAGAAACTATTTATGGAACAAAAGAGGAAAAAGGATTGAAATCTATAATTAACAAAGCTTTTAGGAACCGAATTATCTATTTACTCTTACTATTTGCATTAGCAATTGTAAGTAATATAGGATTATTCGATGGTTTCAATGAATATTTCGATATAACAACACTACTTGCATCAATTGGACTCGGAGGAACGGGAATTGCAGTTAAATACCAGGATATTAAAGAAGCATTTGTTGATAGAACAAAAACAATAGAAAAACTAGGACAGATATATAGATTGTTTAAAGGACAATTATTGTCAATGCGTCCACTCACTGATAAGGAATTGGAAAATGAAATCAAACAATTCAAATCAATGGTTAAAAGCATTAAACCTCTATTCAGCATTGATTATGATGATGTTGCATTGTTACCAGAAATAGAAAAGATATTCGATGAATGTAATGCTGTATACTCTCCAAGAAGTTAGATTCCTTGAATTCATTTATAACCGAATAAAAGAGACAGCCTATTCGATGATATAGTTGAAGATCCTTCACAATAAATATAAGCATTCTAATGTTTATATCTTCTATGCGTAAATTTGAATTTGGAGTCATTACTCTTCAAACGAATCCTTGGGATGTATTAGTAGATCAGTGGAGGAGAATCGAGGAGTTAGGTTTTGATAGTCTCTTTGTTGCTGATCATTTTGTAGATTATGGTAATCCAACAAATCCATGGTATGAAGGTTGGACTCTACTATCTGGACTGGCAGCTGTTACAGATAGAATTAGAATCGGTACACTTGTAACAACTATCTCTCTCCGTCATCCTGCTATGCTTGCTAGACAAGCATTGACTGTTGATCATATATCCAATGGTAGATTGACTCTTGGGATCGGTGGAGGTGCCCCTAGCCAAGAAGGAGAAATTGTTTATGATATGCTAGGTATTCCAGATTGGTCTAGAAAAGAGAGATATGAGCATTTTAAGGAACAGATACAAATTATAGAAAAGCTTCTCAGAGAGCACGTTGTTTCATATTCTGGAAATCATTATACATTAAAAGAAGCTGCTATCTTCCCAGAGTCAATTCAAAAACCAAGACCACCCATTTTATTTGGTTGTGTAGGTCACAAAATGATCAAAGT
>JAEOTK010000354.1 GCA_016839875.1 Candidatus Heimdallarchaeota archaeon | reverse complement strand
ATAAAGGGTGTTGGAATTTGAGAATTGAAAAAGATAGCAAAGGAGATTATATTATTATTTTGGAAAGCTACATCCAAAATGGAAAGGAAACTGGACCAGCGATCAAGATCAGGAGTAATTCACCAAGAATTTTTCAAATCATGTTTAAAAAACGGCATCAAAAAAAGTTGCTGAAACTTGCAAATCAAGTAATGAAAGAACTTGAAATGTACCCGAAACGATTCGAGATACTAAAGAATAATTATTTCTCTGAAGATGATGAAAGAAAGAAAAGCATGATAAAAGAAGCTTTAAACAAAAAAGCTCAAAATATTCAAGAATTACAAAAAAATCAAAACCAAAGTTTTTCTCAAGTAATGACTTTGATTCTTACATTTTCAGCTTTTGCTTTTATAGCAATTGGTTTATTTTGGGATTTTAGCTTAATAACCATATTTGGTGATTTCTCTTATTTAGTTGCAACTTTTGCACTTTTTGAAATGTGTTTATTAATATATATGATATCAACTATTTTACAACAAATTAATCCAAAAATTGTTGATTCAGGAATTTTTGAAAAACTAACCTATGAAAGAAAAAATATAGAAGAAATTGAAGAAATACAATTAGAAGACCAATTTTTTCAGATAAGATTCATTGAAAACCTATATGAGGATGGTCAAAAAGGACTAAGGAGCATAGTAAATATCTTCAGAATTTTATATGCACCTATTTTACTCATTTTAATAATAATTGTATTCAGTATTACGATATTCATATGAAGATATCAAGAATAAAACCTATTCCAAGTGCAAGCCATTCAATTACACCACTAATTATGAATATACTTAGCTGAAAAAGAAGTGAGTTAGATTAATTTCAGAGAAAATGATATAAGTATTTCTTAGCATAAGTAAACAATTTCACACCTGAAAAGTTGTGAAAGAGAAAGTTTGTGGTGAAGACAAACATAAGCTAAGATACAAGAGAAATGAAATAAAATCATTAAAATTATTATTATCATTTGTTAGCTTTGTTTTCAATACATTTCTCAAATAGTAAGGTGAAAAAATGAAAAAACAAACATCTAAATATTCAATATTTTTTATTGTTGTTTTTGTAACAAGTTTGATGTTGATAACAACACAAACTAGAGCTGATTATGAATTACCAACAGATATATTATGGGATGAACAATTCGATGATATAACTAGTTGGTCAATGTACCCTGGAATGGATCCATACCATTCCTTAGATTCTTATCCGGGTGTCATGTATACATATGAAGATACTGGTCATACTGGTACTGCAGGATTTGCTGTTTTTACAGTAGATTTGTCCTCTTGGACTCAAACTTCTGATTTAAATCTGAAAATTAAATTTAGAGCAAGAAGTAATTATGGAGGAGGAAGCGTAACTAACTTCTACATAGGTTTAAGAAGATATAACTATGATTATCTGTGGTGTTATTATCAATCATTTGCATCTCAAGACTCAGGATGGCAAACAAGGACAGTTCAGGTTCCAAAAGAAGAGCTCAATTCTGAGGATTGTTCTAGATTAATTCTCTTTGTAGGATACAGTGATGCATGGTCTACTAACTGGCAGCAGAGAGTAGATACAGATTATATAACTTTGGAAGGAGACAAAAGTAATACTGAAGACGTAATAACACAAAATGACTTTGATTATTATGATCAGCTTACATACGAAAGTTATTGGGCTCTACCAGAAGACGTAGAAGATTACCATTCCACAAGTTGTTCTGACGGTATCGCTAGTGTTTATGAGGATTCAGGTCATGCAAGTACTGATGCTGTTGTTTATGGGTTATTAGATTTAAATAGTTGGACAGGTTGTACTGACCTAAAAATTCAATTCCGAATCAGAGCAAGAAGTGATTATAATGGTCAAGCTCCTGTGACAAACTATTTGATCGGGATTGCAGATATATATGGAACAACTAAATGGTACGACTATGATAATTGGTTAGATTGTACAGACAGTGGTTGGGTAACCAGATCAGTAACTATACCCGAAGAGGACATTGAGCTTCCCGACACATATCAATTTTTCTGGGGATATTATGATTACTGGTCATATGACTGGGATCAACAGGTTGACCTTCAATATTTCAAGATCTATGGAGATAAATACCCAGAGGAGAATTTGAGAAAAAATAAAGCAGGAATAACAACAGAAGCAGAAACACAATGTCAAACCTATTCCCATGAATATGATACAGATGAAGTATATATTGCATATTGTTCAAAAGCTGGATTTGAGAACACACTTGGCTTTGGAGGAGATAATGACGTAAAGATTACTGGAGCAATGGAAGTCTCACTAGATCCAGATGAGTATTATAATGGTGATGTTAGGCATTTCAATTGGGTTGATGAAGGAGAGATAAAGTTCGAAATTAAAACTTATAGTGGTTATTATATCTCTGATTATCCTTCTTATGATTCGTACGGAGTCAATATAGACGACAAATCAGATGATGAGATTGAACTCAGTGAAGGAACAGATATTATCAACCTAGCACTTGATGCTCTAGCATTAGCAGGCCCATTAGGTGGTCAATTAGGTTTCTTAGGAAAACTATTTCTTTATTCGTTTAGTGCAAGTGGAATGTATAAGATACAAAAGAATAAATTATATTTAGACCATAGTCCAGGAATAGCAACAGCTAGATTTGATTTTGTAAGCCCTGCTATACTTCGTCAAGAGAGTAGAGGTTCAACTGATTTCAAAATGAGATTTTGTGTCGATGTTGAAGTTCCTGTTTATATGATCTCAAGAGTTACAATAACTTATTCAACAACTATAAAGCACGTATATTATGTCCCTAGTGGTATCAATCAAGGATATTGGGAAGAAGATTTTGTGGAATATTCCTATTCGCAGGTTTTTGACTATATCCATTTTCCAAGTACACCTATGGTTGTTGTAGCTTTACAAAAGGAAAAAAAATGGATGGAAGATATCTTTGATTTCATAGTAGATGATGATTCAAGTGCAGATATAGACACTTTTGAGATTAAAAATGGAGAAGGTTGGTTACTTCTAACAGGTGTAACTAGTTCTTCATGGATTGAAACAACAGTTGTAGAAACATATAATGACGACCAATATGTCTGGTATTTCACAGACATGAAAATCTCTCATTGGAAAAAACTTTCAGTTCAAACTATGCCTGTTGTTATTGCTGAAACGAAGATAAAAATACAACTAAATCCAACAAATCAATTTTATAGGATTTTTGCAGGATATATCTTTCCTTAAGAATCCTTCTTTTTCTTTTTTCTAGAGAAACTATAATGATTCCAAAGATTCAAAACAGTTTCTGTCATCTTTTAATCCTCAAGCTGATGAAGAATTAATGAAACTCTTTGCATTAATATTAGCTGATTTCAAAAGAAACTGTAATGAAGCTATGGATTTCTTGAAGAAGAAAAATAACGCAAGTAGGAAGTTCTGACATAGATTGGGGAACATCATATATAAGAAATCATGCAGATGAATTAGGAGGAATACATATAGATTGGAATGGAGGAATAAGAATAGGAGATACAGAAGTAGAATTACATCTGGGACAATTGAAGAAAAATAGAATAAATCCAACTT
>JAEOTK010000353.1 GCA_016839875.1 Candidatus Heimdallarchaeota archaeon | reverse complement strand
ATTATGATAGATAATAGATCCGTCGGCATAGGAAAGCTCAACTTTTTCACCAATATTATTACTGATAGTTGTTAACCTGCAGTTTTCAATGTCAATTGAATAATGATAGTTAACTATGATATTGTTATCAATTGTTACTGTTCCATTTCCAGCATATTCGATGAAAATCCCAGCATACCCACTATCTTCTGCAATATTTGTGAGTATACAGTTCTGAATTATGAAATGCTGTGAAGTACTAGAGATGTAAATTGCTTCAGTTCCATTAGCTTCAATTTTTAGATTCTCAATTCGGTAAGGATCTTTGGCAGTCCCTTTCCCTGGGAATTGATACCCTATGAAATCTAAATCCCTCCAAATAACAATAGACTCATGCTCTACATATTCTATTGTTTTTAACCTATAATGTAAAGGGGTATAGATTGCTGTAAATACAACTAATACTCCTAGAACTGAAACTGAAATGATCATAATTAATTTTCTACTTAATTGCATTTTTTCTACCTACTTATTCCTACATTTTTATCAGATATGAACAGCTGTGTAACATTTTTTTGATATTGTTCTAAAACACTGAAGCTACTATGTTGCTTCTTTGATTCAACTTTATGAAATCGATTTGAAACTATGCTTTTACCTTTCATTCTATCACTTTCCTTCCAGTATCAGTAATATATACCCGAAAGTTTCTTCCCCACTTTTCCTTTGTTACAAGTTCTTGTTGTTCCAGGGATATTAGATTTCGAGATATTTTCGTTTTGGTATATCCGGTTATTGTACACAATTCTTTTTGAGAAACTTTTCCACCATTTTCTGCGATAATCCTAAGCAACTCTTTTTGGGTTTCTGTAAGAAACATCTCCCCTATTTTCTTTACAGCTCTCTGTTCTCTCTTATTCATCACCAAAATGGTACCTCCCACTCCACATGCTAAGCCTAATATTGGTCCCAGAATAAATATCCAAATTGGAGAACTTTCTTTAACAACAGGTTCAGTAAACGTTACATAAAAAATTGGATCAGAACCAGCATAAAGGTTTGTAAATTTCCAGTTGATAATGATTCTTCTTCCAGGTTGATATGTAGCATTTCCAGGAAAGTAAGCAGAAGTTGTTCCATCCTCATAGACATAGCTAGTTTCTGGAAGTCTGACAGAAATTGTGTGATTATAAGTAGAGTATGAAATCAAAGATTGGCATTGCAGCCAGTAGAAAGAGATATTGCCTTGGTACAATGGAATTACTTTATTCATTCTGTACATTAATTTGATTTCTTTAGTTCTATTTACTTGAAATACTTCCGAGAATTGTATAGTTATTAAACCAGTGTTATTAGAAATAACATAATTGAGATTGTGCGTTAATTCTCTTATTGATAATGTGGATTGAGTTATTGTTTGATCCAATCTCAATTCAAGAGATGTGATGGATTCGTTCAAATGGTTCAGCAGATGTAGTGTCTGTTCAACATATATGGTTTCAACACTTACAAGATCCAGTTTGGTATCATGCAGTGTCACAATGATTTGATTATCTCCATTTGAACATATTGACGAAGATGAAGAGCAATTTGAGAAACTATTGCAGTTTTGAGAAAAAGGAACCAATAGACCAGCTAATGAAATTAGTACTATTAGGATCCCAATCGTTTTTTTATGCAATATTGAATCTATTCTATCTTCACATAAAAAAGCGTTTCCCATCATTCTGTTCAAAGATACGATATTATATTCTTTTATTTTAAAGATTGGACGATACTATTTTGAGACTATTTTTTTACTGAAATTTTGAGTATTTGGAAATTTAAACATAAATTAGAAAAAAAGAAGATTAGAGAGATTTTCGTCTTTTCACAATTACCATCAAAGTACTAAGGAATATCATAAGAAGTGTAGAACCTAAGAGGCTGTATGAAGCCTTCTTATGGCCTTCTATGATAGAGTAAGTAAGGAGTACTGAAGGAGAGTTTTCTGTATAACCTGCTGCATAAGAAGCTGGAGTTGACTTGCTCATCAAACTTGTTATGAGATAGACGAAATCGATATTTTCTCCCGTGAAATGAATTAATATATTCTCTTTTTTTTCTTCTGTCTCTATAGATTGAGTAATTTTCCACCCATTATCATCATACATGACAACGGAAATACCTATTGAAAGTGGATAAGGATTAGCGATCTCAAGAGTGAATTCGTTAGGAGGAGTAATGAGTTTTTTAACATCAAAACCATATTTGAGGTATTTTACATTCTCTTCAGTGTATGGAATAGTATCAATTGTCGTGATCTGGCTAATAGTAAAATTAGTATTTTCAAAACTATAGATTCCGTTTTCAATTTCTTCCTCATCTATTGTGCACGCTGTAATCCAATCTAAGTAAAGATCGTTAAAACTAATATCATATCCCGCATTAGCTAATGCTATTTCAATTCCCACAGGTCCATCTATTTCATCTGTTATTAAATCGTTTATTAGTTCTTCACCATATTTTTCACTTAAATAAATAGTAAACATCTGTGCTTTACCATAATTAGCATAAGCTATCTCGTCAGTTTCATAATCAAAAGAGAGTAAAGATTGCTCTGGATGTGCTGAAAAGAAATCTGTATCTATAGTTCTATTGAGACTATTTTGTGATGTAAAAGAATTTTCAGATGTTAGATAACCTGAATAGTACACAGCGTAATCTGCATAACCTTCTATTAGCGTCATCATATCCCAATCAATATCAGTGTTCCACCAGATAAGATGATTGAACTCATGTGCAAAGATAGATGAATAAAACTTTGGATCCGGATTCTCTCCTGAGTATATACTTACCATTTCTCGTTTATTTTTGTAGGTAGAGGACCCAGTAGGGTAATCATCAAACATATAGTAACCTCCTATACTATTTTCATTATCAATAATAAGTAAGGTAATTTTCAGATCTCCATCAATATCTCCAAGAGTACCATTCGGATGTCCTGCTAGTTCTACTCCTTTAGGATAAGTAATGTTATCGAAATCATCTCTAAGTTCTGAGCATAAAGCAATTGAATCATTATAACCCCATCTATCAATTGTTACATTATCTAGATATACATAGCACCATTCACCTTCAGCTAGAAGAGTGGCATTAATTTGATATGCACTTTGAACTTCATCATAATCAGGCCAAACCCAAAAGGTGTTCTGATCACCAAAATTATCATCTAATTCAATTGGAGGGAGAGGATTGTATTCGTTAAATAAACTTTTTACAACTTTGTTTTCCATTTTAGGATTAGTTTCTCCAAGTGGTTTCACTGCAGACTGTGTTCCAAAAGAGACTAGAATGTTAACTAAAAGAATAGTTATTAGAGTAGCTATGATTTTTCTTTGATTTACCATTTGTATCACGAATTAATTGTAATTAAATCTGTAATATTTAACGGAATTGAGTAAATATAAAAAAGTACTGGGGAAAGATTAAGAATGTGATGAATTTCCACTCTTTCTCTTTTAACGATAATTAAACCAAGGAAATTCAAGAAAACGAAAAAAAATTAAAAACTGTATTTTTGATTAAGAAAAAATGAAGAAGGGTTATTTTCTTCTTCTTTGAATTGCAATTATCGTAAATGCAATTATAGGTAAAGTTAGTAAAGATATCAATGAAGCACTAGTTCTTTCTGTGTCATCTACACCTACAATGGGATCATGAACAAGAGTATTTCCATCTCCAAAATTAGGATAAACAAGAAAGAGATTAATAAACTCTTTTCCGAAGTGCTTTCCTTTTCCAAAATCAGCATCATACCCATAGCTGGCTGCAGAAGCAGTACAGTTTACTGTGTCTAAGTATGTACCATTTTCATCGAAGACATCAGCTTCAGGAGTCCAAGCAAAATACCCAGTTCTTAGATCCTTATCATCATAAAATTCTATGCCATGTTGTGTTGGATCATGGGTTCTGTTTGTTCTTGCTAATTCAGAAACATTCAGTCTCATATGTTCTTCTGGATTGTTCAATTTGTCTCCATTCCTTACTCTATGTCTGTACATTAGCTCATGTATCTTTACATGAAATGCTAAACCAGTAGCTCCTTCAGAAAAATTCCAGTTATTAATTATTATATCAAATTTCACTTCAGAGAGAGCTTTAGCTGAATATGTAACTGTTGTCTCATTAAGTTCCTGTGTCACTACAATATCTTCTAGATAAATGTGATAAACAAAGGATATCGTTGCTCCATTATCTAGAGCAGAAGAAGTTTGAGTAGCTCTAATCTCGTTTGTAAAATTCTCAATAGTTAATTCCCATTCAATTAGACTTGAAGCTAAATTGTATGTCTTTCCACTTAGTTCAGTTCTATCATCTATTACTAAATCATCACCAAAAAGCTCAGCTATATAATGGAATCCAACATGAAAAACTGCTATTTTACGATAGTTTTCTGTTCTATTCTTTGCCCAGAAGAAAATATCTGGTCTCCCAGAGAGTAACTTTACTCTAAGATCTGGAGTCTCTATGAATAGAGAACCTTCTCTATTTTCTGTTCTTGTATCTGGAGAAATAGCAGAAACTGATGGAGCAAATGTAGCAAAAATCATTAGTGAGAGTAATCCTAATACCATGAATTTGTATTGTTTCTTCAATTTAACACCCGATTATTACTTGGTAAGGTTATTTATGAAATATCGGATATCCTTGCGTTTTACTCTGGTTTGAGACATGTTGGCAACGGTTGGCAACCATTAATTAAAACTTTAAAAGCAACTTATACTTTCAACGATTATGCAAAAGAAATTCAAAATTCTTCTTATTGTTCTTCTTTCTCTTCTAATATTGGGGGCTTTGTTCTGTTGTTTAATTGTTCCGCTGATAGGAAAGAGCTCAATGTTACATCCTGATCATGAAGCTATGTATATGCTGCCAAGTGATTTGAGTATGAATTATGAAAATGTAACTATTGCAACTATTGATGGTCTAGATTTGAAAGGATGGTTTATTGAACCAATCAATACAACTAATCCAAATTGCAATACAACTATCATAGTTCTGCATGGGGCTACACATTCGAAAGCTTTCATGCTAGATCATTATGGTCTTGGGTTCTATGAACAAGGATTCAGATTGCTTTTCTTTGATTCTCGAAATAGAGGAGAATCACCGGATACAGATCTAGGGCTAACTTGGGGAATTGATGAAGTAAAAGATATTAGAGCAGCTGTCGATTTTACTAAAGCACAACCTGAAGTTAATTCATCTAAAGTTGTTGTGTTTGCTGAAAGTCAAGGTGCAGCTACTCTGCTGTTTTATACTGCCAAGTATAATGATGTCTCATCAGTCATTGCAGATTCTAGTTGGGCAAATGGAGCTCAGATGATCAAGCAAGCTTATCCTATGAGAGCTGGTTTTCCATGGATCATTTTTGGTCAAATTACAATAGCTATGCTAGAAAATCATTTTGGTTTTACTTTTGAAGACATTTCTCCTGTAGATGTAGTATCTAACATTACTACGCCAACATACTTGATTCATGGTAATGATGATCTTGATATCAATCCTGCAGATTCTACAACGTTGTATGATGCTTTACCTGTCTCCACAACCAAATTACTTTGGAGAGTTGATGGAAGAGGACATGTTGAAGTTTATTTGGAATCAGATTATTTTACAAGAATAACTCAGTTCATTAATGACAATATCTGAAAAATAGAGTTATTCCATCTACAATTTTTTAATTTCTACTCGATAACAGTACGACCATCATCTGTCAAATATACAACGTAGGTTCGTCCCCACTGCTCTCTTCTGACTAAACCTCTCATTTCAAGAGGAACTAAATTCCTAGATATCTTCGATTTTGAGAATCCTGTTATATCACAGAGATCTTTTTGAGAAACTTTCCCTTTATGATCGTAAATAATTTTGATAAGAGTTTTTTGAGTATCAGTTAACAATGTGCTCCCAAGTTTCTTAATAGCTTTCTTTTCTCTATGTCTGATTAACCATGATACTCCACTTATTCCTATAAAAATTCCACCTATAAGTCCTAGTAGAAAGATAAGATAGGGAGATATTGGAGCTTCTCCTGCAGGAGTAATTGGTTCTTCAAATCTAAGCAAAAAGAGTTGGTTATCACCTGCAGTAATATTGACAGAATTCCAAGAAACAACTATCCTATCCTTATCCCAATTTATCTGAGGATCAGCAGGATAATATGGAGACAATGCTTCATCTTCATCGTAGATGTAACTAGTTTGAGGGAGAATTATTGAAGTTGAATGGATGAGTGTTTCATAGGTAATTGTTGAATAGAATTCAAGAGAGTAATATGAGGTTTCACCTTCAGTAAAAATTAGATCATGACTAAGCTCATAATTGATTGAAAAAACAGCTGTATCGTTTTGAGCTAAAGCTGTTCTAAATAGTACAGTTAGATAATTTGAGGTATTAGTGATTACATACCAGTCATGAATTAATGCTCCTTCTTCATCCTCTACAACGAGTGTGGTCAAAGAATGATTAATCCATAAATCAATAGAAGTCATAATAGAAGTATCATTGTTTTGAACTACGAAGGTTTCTTGAACTTCCAAAGTAGTTGGAGTGAAAATATCAATTTCAATAGTATGTGATCGTATCAATATTTCGGATTGATTCAATTGAGGAGAAACAATACTTTCATTGGTTATTGCTCTACTAAAACTATGACTAAGAGAAAGAGATAATAGAAGAATTGAAAATCCAATTAGGACTCCTAGTTTAGTAGCTTTAGAATGCAAGATAAGTGATATGGGATTTCCTACTAAAAAGAATTTCCATATTATAAATGAAAGAAAAATAGAAGGAAATAGATCTGAATGTCAGATCTAAGATTTCGTAGCTAGAGCTTCTTTTTCAAGTTCAGTTTGAGTTTTCATATCTTCTTCGAGATATTGTTCAGCCCATTTCTTACGTTCTTCATCAGAAGGTAGTTTTACAAAGTATGTTATGACTAAACCTATTGTCAGAAGGACAATTAGAAAAATCATTGCTATTGAATAGGCTCTGTATTCTGCTCCTTTTTTAAGGAATATTTTATAGAATACTGCTACAAGTCCACCCCACATGAAAAATGCTACAGAAGCGTTCAAACGTCCCGTAATGTAGCTGAAACCTACATACTCCCCTACTTTCCCAGGAGGGGCTAACTTGAGAATCATTACTCTCTGAACAACCCACGTACTTCCTATTCCAACTCCTATTGCTATCATCATAATGAAAGTTAATACGAATAAAATGCTGAATGAGGGAGTTATACTCTTCTTACCAAACCAGATTGCTATAACACCACAGGTTAATCCTACTAGATACATTCCACCTACAATCCATGCAGTAATTTTAGGTCCTTTTTTATCACCTAACCATCCAACTATTGGGATGATAATAATTGCTAAAACTACTACTGGTAATTCAAGTATAAGCGATTGTTCTTCAGGAAAACCAATCCCATCCCGGAGAATATTTAGAACTATAAGATTAGCCGTGTTAGCAACATCAACTATGAAGAAGAAAGCTAAGATAAATTTAAACATCTCTTTATGCTTTCTAATATCTCTAAAAGTTCTGTAAAGTTGTCCAAATGAATCGTTTAATAGAGCTTTGAATTTTAATTTTTGTTTAGGTCTAGTCTTTTCTTTGGTGAAGAAAAATGGTATCATAAATACAGCAAACAGTACGACACAAAGTACATACGTCAGCCACTCTCCATAATAACCATAGTTAACTGGTATATAGTGCTGATTACCATTGATTACTCTAGCTACAGGATCAGCATTTGGTTCACCAAGTGGTCCCTTGTAAATGCTGTTTAGGAGGATAGTTAGTCCAATTGCTGGTATGATTGATATCCACCCTAATCCCATTGCTATACCTGATGTTTTTCCAATATCTTTCTCAGCTGCAAGCGTTGGTATCATTGCATCATATGCAGATAAAGCTGCCCAATACGAGAGATTTGCTAATATGAACAACGTCATAACTAACACTAGATTTTTCCGTATCCACAGCATTGAAGTTGTGAGTAAGGTAACACCTGTTATGGAAATTACCCAAGGTTTTCTTCTTCCCATTCTATCCATCATTGCTCCAAAAAGTGGAATTAAGGCAATAACTAGAACTTGACTTAAAGCTTGAACAGTTGTAAAGAAAAAAGTAGCACCTTCATAAGTCATCCCATATTCTTTTTGACCTATGATTTGGATATAACGCAAAATTATGGTTGATTGAATAATTTGAGAATAAACTGTATTTGCTATATCAAAGAATGAGAATAGAAAGATATTTTTCTTATTTGTTTTCTTTACAATACTCATTTGTAACAGAAATAGGCTGATATACTTTTTTATAAATATTTTCGGGGAACAGAAGAGATACGATACTACAAACTAGGAGAGTTTCTTTATATAATCCTTCAAAATACTGCCAAATTCCTCTACTCCAGGTTTAACATGAATAAAATCATAGCTTGGAACATCGATAAAGTGGCTTTTAGTAATAAGTTCTTTTACTTTATCAGTTGATTCTAATTCGTGATATTTATCCCCTATAGTTCTGATAATATATACAATACAATCCATTTTTCTGAAATCATCTGATGCATTCCAGTTGCTCATTTTAATGCACTGTTTCCATCTTCCTACATCTATATTCTCTATACGATTGTAGAAGACTTTTCTTTGAAAACCTTCTGCAACCTTGTTCTGCAAATATTTTCTTCCAACGAATTTACCAAGCTTATCTACGATGAAATTTGGGAAAAGAAAAGTTGAATACAACAAGAATTTTGGATTTCTCGGTTTGATTGATGGACCTGCCAAAAAGCATCCTCTAGGCTTTACCCAACCTTTGCTTATACAATGGGCAACATAGCTAGCTCCTAAGCTAGAAGCAATAAAAATAACTTTTTTTTCGTCTACTCTGAAATGATGCAAAGTTTCTGCTATATCTAGAGCTATTCTTTGAACTAAGCATT
>JAEOTK010000352.1 GCA_016839875.1 Candidatus Heimdallarchaeota archaeon | reverse complement strand
ATATCCTTTGAATGTTAAATATTTTATCCAAGTCTGAATTTGCTTCTCTCGAACCTGCAAATTTTCTTGATCAAATAAATTGGCTATCAATTCAATGTTTTCCACTGACCATGAATCAGTATCTTCACTGAATTCTTCAGTAGATGAAGCAGATTCAGAATCCACTTCACCCGAAATTTCATTTGTACTAGAAGTTTGAGTATGAAATGGATTTATAACTAAGTAGTATCCATCTAATCCACAAGGTTCTAGAATAGGATTATCAGCTCGTTGAATAAGTTTCTCCCAATCAATAACCAAACCAACGCGTTGTTCATTCATCTTTATCATTAAATCTTCATCATCTGTGAAGACAACTAAACTATGATATTTAAGATTAGAAATTAATGTATTTTCTATTTTATCTTCTTCGAAATTTGTTGATGAAAGAGCATAACTCAAAGGAGAATTCCTGATTTTGCTTAAGTATTCTAAACATCTTTGTGACCATTTATCTAATGAACTTTTCATTATCGGAAAATGGTTTAATTTTAATATTTTTTCAATTTCCTTTATTCTCCATTTAATATATTCAATTTCATCAAGAAATCTTGTGTTACCTGTTTCTTTGTAGAAATAGTGTTTTAATTCAAGATCACTACAGAGCATAGATAACTCGTGTTTTAAGCGAGAACTGTAATCTGAAGGATCTAGTACAGTTGCCCATTTGCTTGCAGCTTTATAAGGAAGGTTATCTAGTTTCTGTTTTCTAACTAAGTTTTTTAAATATTTTGAGGTGTCTCTACTTGAAGATTTATAATCTAAAGGAATTACTGCACCATCTTCAATATGTGTATTATAATTATAAGGTTCTATTCCATAATACCAACTAGTACCATGGTTCCAATTATCTACATGATTTGGATGGAGAGGACTCATTGTAACAGAGTGAACATTCCATCCATGAACAAGACCAGGTATTTCCTCAAGAATACCTTCATTAATCATTCTTTGTATAAGCATTGCAGATGCTTGTCGCTGGAGTTTCTCCATCAGATCGATTGGTAGTTCCGATAGATAGAAGTTATGAACAAAAAACTGTAGATTTTTTGCAATATCGTCTTGGTAGGATTTTATAAGATTCTTTAACCACGAAGGATATTCGCTAGGCAAATCTAGGAATTCTAATTTAAAACTAGTGAACCCTTCTACTTGGAGCTTAGCTTGCAAAACAGTATGAGTAAGCTTACATTCTTTAGCATTGCTTCCGCTTTTGAATTTCATCATAATACCATCAGACACTATAATATTTCCACTCGGATCATAAACAAATCGAAGTAATCCATCATCATCGATTCCTTCAACTTTTGTAACACGCCCTGTTAAGGCAAGTTCCTCCATTTGTAATTCCTTAACATATCCCATAACATATCTATCTGTTTCAACCTTACACCAAGCTTTGTAAGCATCAACATCTCCTTCAAAATCAATTTCAAGTTTAGTATACAGATGTTCAGGATCATAATAAACATCAGAATACTGAGTTAACCAGACCCGATTATTCCCTTCCGGACCCATTTTAGCGATTGCATCAGTTGCTCTACTATCTAAACACCTGCTAGTTCTTAATCTCAACCACTCATCTAGCATTGAAGCATCCATTCTATGACTTAAAAGTGCAAATTCATCTCTCATGAATTCGTAATATAGATAGTTGTATCTCTGCATATATGCATTTTCAAAATCTGCTCTCTGATTCCAAGAAACAGCTGAACTAGGGGTGCTAGTTCGAGTACCTTTATAGCTATCTACAAGTGTAGCAGAGCACCTTTTTCCTGAAGAATCAATCCAGCTGATTATATAACAATCATCAATACCATGAACACTGTGACCTTTGAATAACTCTGGAAAATCAATCATAGTCTCTTCAAGCGTTGTAACTCTTACATCTGTTGCTCCAGTATCAACTATTTTATTATAGAATTTTATTTTTTGACTATCCAAACTATCAAAATGAACTTTACAATACGTTTTCATATAATCTTCAAATTCGAAATTAGAGTAGAAATCAATCTTTTTAGCTATTCCTGCTCTTCTTATCCAAATTTCAGAGAAATATGCTAATTCTTCATTTGAAAGTGTTCCAGCAAATTTCCTGATATTATTATCTTGTATACCATTTTTGATAAAAGTGTGTTTATTTTTGAAACTAATAACTAGCTCATCCTTTATTTTTCGAAGATCAATAGGGGAAAATAAATTTTGTACTTGTTTCAGATATTGATTACTTAAAATTGAACCATCTAATAATGTATCCCAATTTTGATATGTTGTTGGAAGTGTATATTTTGGATTTCGTAATATATCGTTTAATTCTGTGGCACCATCTTGAATTCTTCGTCTTAATCTTGCCCTTAGTACTATTTTTTCATATTCAACCATTACACTCGGATTTTTCTTCCAGAAAGCAAATATTCTCAAAGCGTCATCAGTATAATCTGCTAATTCAGATTCGGAAGCTGAAGAGAAGAAATCTACAGCATTTTTATCATATAATTCTTCTGTAATGAAATCTGTAATTTTTTTTGCTTCATCTTCTAGTTGTGCATAATTATCTCCAATATATATAGCTTCAATCCAATTCCTATCTGTTCTTCCTTCTAATGCATCTCTGATTTTGTTATATTTTACTTGTTCAACTCTCAAATTACATGATTGAATACAATGAGGAAGAGTTACATCAAAATCAACAATATCATTATTGTCTACTCCTTTCAGCTTTCTTATTTTTTCCCTAATAAAATCGCTAATTTTATCCTTCAAGCTTTCTTTTTTCCATTTCTTTAATTGTTTATCCATTTGTTTGGGAGAAAGTTTCTTTGCGTACTGCGCAAAATCTGATGCATCTTCTCCAGATTTTACAAGCAAATTATACATTCTCCGCCCCTCAGCAAGTTCCCAGTTTTGTTTGAATGTTTTGAATCCATCAGTTGCAGCTAATTTTCTTCCTTTATGGCAGAAAAATAAAATAAGCGAGAATATTAGTACAATTGCAGCTGTCATTCCAAAAACAGGGATTAAGGAAGCTGGCATCATCATAGCAAGAAGTACTGACAAAGCAATAAGAGCAATGAAACCAACACCAACAACAACTTTTGCGATGCTTCCTCCTAAGAAATGAGATATTGTGGTTTTTAGTTTCGTAGCTAATTTTCTTACAAATTCAAAGAGAACTCTTAACGTATGTTTTATACCTTTTGCTCCTGTTTTCATTCCATCTGCTACTTTGTTCATATATATTGAATTTGGTTCTCCAAAACATTCCAAAATATCAAAAGGTATCATCGCACCTGCTAGTCTTCTGAATAACGGAGATGGTTCAAGTGCTGCATCTTTAACATCTTGTATTAAACCAGCTGCAGGTAAGAAACCTATAATTATTTCACAGAGGGTTATGAAGGTTTTTTCACTTAAGAAAGGTATTTTTATTGCCCATGGTCCAAATCCAAATTGTATTCTTGTTCTTAAACCAAAATACCAATCAGGGTCTTCACCGTCATCTATTTCACATGTTATCCAATTCCATCGACTGAGTGGTTCATCAGGGAAGAATACTGAACAGATTCTATTCCAGAATCCTTCTTTTTCCATATCCTCAACAGTTACATTTTCACCCATTCCTGGTTCGATTTTAAATTTATCGTATGTATCTTCTTCAAATGGATCAAATGTGGATTGTCCTGCTCTATCATTTCTTCCTGCTAGAAGATCAATTATGTGATCCAATTGGTAGACATGTGAAAATTCTTTGATGGTTTCTTCATCAAAAACTTGATACTGATAAACTGATGTCACAACATCATTTGTTGCATGCATTCCAACATTTGTTCCAAACAAAAATGCCATCTGGATTAGTAGCATAATTCTCAAACAATCTGCTAAAGGCATAGCCATATGGTACATTAAGAAAACTCTCTGAGCTAAATCAAGCACTGAAAATCTTGGATTGCTTATATATGTCTTTATATCTGTATCCAATGAATCTGTATCATCTGAATCTAGTTCATAATCGTCACCATTTTGTGCTCTTACAAAGATTTGAGCAATTTTCTTTAGAATATTCTTAAGACCTTCTCCAATTATATCAAATATTTTCTTAAACCATTGAACAGCTCTCTTGATGAAGGCTTTACATTTTTCTAAGAAATTATTCAACGCATTTTTTAGATGTTGCCAAGCTTTAATTGCGGTTTCAAATATCTTCTCAAATAAATTCGCTATTCCCTGTCCTACTCTAGTAGCTATATTCTTTATTACTTCAACTATTCCTTTAACTACTGTAACAATCTTATCAACCAGAACCTTTATTCCATCTACAATATATCCCACAAGAACCATTATTCCATCTACTACTT
>JAEOTK010000351.1 GCA_016839875.1 Candidatus Heimdallarchaeota archaeon | reverse complement strand
TATGTCTTGTATTCTAAGCATTTCATTGAAATCAATACAATCGAAGATTATTATTTCACCATTAAAATCAAAAATATTTGCTAGAATCAAATCCCCATGCCCTTCTACTATTTTTCCATGCTTAGATCTTTCATTGAAGATGTTCTTGTTTTTCTCCAGAAAATCATATACTCTTTCTTCTAAGTTTACGTCTAATGGAAAATCAGGATAAGTTCTTGTTGTTCGGAAATTTTCATCCCATTTCTCATAGATATTATCATATATGGAAAATTCAGGGTGAATTGTATTATTTTCATGAAATTCAGCAATGATTTTAGCTAATTCAGTAAAAATGTTTTTAGATAGTTTCGTCTTTTTCTTTACCCTATTTAGAAGTAAATCCTTTTGAGGTAATTGTTCCATTTTTACAAGATACTCAATTGGATTTCCCACTTTGGAAAGTTCTAGATTGTCGTTAATCTGTACTACATCCAAATAAATGGATGGAGCTAATCTCTTATTATAAAATAACTCATTTTTGCATGCTTGAAATCTCTTTTCTAAAGTAGAGAAATCTAGTATGTCACCAAATTTTAGTGACTTTTTCATCTTATATACATACTGGCCAGTAAGGAATACCCAGCTAATATGAGTTTCAATCATCTGAATTTCATTGTCAGTTTCATGAGGATAAAAAGATGGATTTAGTAGACTTTTAGTAATCTTTTCCTGTGATTGCATAGTTAATCCTTTCTAATATTTCATTATGATCCGAAGACATATCAATTTCTATATGAGGGAGTCTTGTTGGCTCAAATAGTTGTTTAAATTTATCATATATTTGTTTATCTGCATCACTCAATGTTCTTTTTGTTCTTTTTTCTCTTTCCTCAAATCTTTCTGAGATTAAACCTTCTGGGCAATCAATCATAACAAGTATGAATTTTGCATTAAATCTTGAGCAGATTCTTCCAACCTTACTCCGAAGTTTTTCTTGGTAAAACGTTCCATCTAGAACACACCCTACTCCATGCTTAAGAAGAGTATATAGGACATAATAGATGGTATCATACACAACCATTCTTTGTCTGCTACTATAGGATCCACGACCAAAAACGTTCTTTCGAACATCTCTAAAAATTCTTTTTCTAACAGAATCTGTACTGATATGTTCAAGTCTATATCTTCTAGCAAGTTTTCTTGCTAGTGTGGATTTACCAGTGCCTGGAAGTCCTGCAAGTAAAATTACTAAAGGTGGTTTCTTCTTTGGTCTTGATGAAATTTAATTCACTTCCTCTTAGTATGATCAGGGCATTTATACTGCTCTTCTTCTTTGAACATTCCCTTCTTAATAACTTTTTGTGAATGTTTGCTGCAAATTACTTTTCCACAGCTCGAGCACTTGATTATGTGATCCTCACACACATGATTATTACAAAATGCACATTTAATACCTTTTTCAGAGGAAACAATGTTCTTGCAATATGAACAGACTACTGCATGATCTGAACATAAAATATCCTTTGTAACATTATCAGTTACTGTATGATCTTGACATAAAACACTTCCACAAACAGAACAAACCTCAGGAGTTGAAACAAAAAGCATTTTTGCAGCTTGTTTTGTAAGACATAAATCGCATAGTAAATGAATCTCAGTTCCTAAAACTGATTCAGCAATTCCATGAATGTTAATCTTATTTCCTTTTGCATCAGAAACAGCAATTTCAGCTAATGAAACTGGGATGTATATAACAGCAGCATAGATGTCCTTTATCTCAGAACTTCTTGGTATGATAAATTCTTTTTTGGATGTTATTCGAAGACTGTCATCAATTAATCTTACTTTGGGGGATTCTTCTGAGAATTTATCAATTTCTTTTATTCGAATAACAGCTGCTTCTATATCCTTAACAAAATTCTTTATGACTTCAGGACCAAACTTAATTGTCTCTATTGTTTTGTTATAGTCAGAAACATCTTTATTGCTTTTGAATTTGTATTTATCTTCAATTAGAGGTTTGAGAGTGATATAGAGAGCTTTTGCTTGCTCTATTTTAGCTTTAAATTGTTTTACTTTCTTTCTTTTACTATCAATTTCTTTCCAGAGCTCTTCTCGTTCTTTTCCTAGTTCGTCTAACCAATTCTTAATTTCAACATCATGTTCTTTTTCTATGGAAAGAAGTCCTTCCTCAATTCCTTTCTGCCAAGCTTGAACATAGAAGGTATGATCTATTAATAGAACATCATGAAATGATTCAAGTATTGATTCTGGCTTTCTCTGAACTTCTAACTTCTTGATATTTGCTGAGGAAGCTGAGAATAAACTCCCCAGATTTTTCATAGGGAGAACTGAAATAAGTTCTTCAAAAACTTCTTCAGCTTGAATTGGGATACTCGTTTGCCCCCAAATCTTCTCATTGTCACTAAATTCTATTCTATCAACAAGGGGAAATATACGTCTAATAGGAAGTTCTAGTAGAACTTCTTCCCGCCTTTCAGCGTTAGCATAATGAACTTTGATCCTTCTTTTAGCTTTTATCTGAAAATCAAGATATAAGAAAGGAATGTACGCTAGATTCAGATTTTCTGTTCCCAAATAGTTGATTTTCCTAGTTCCAAAGAATTTCTCTAGTAATTCCTTGAATTCAACAGGTTCATATTTTAGATATTGCTCCTTCATTGATTTAATTACATTTGTTAAGTCAATAGGTTCTAATTCTGGTTCTTCTATTTCCTCAATTTCTTCCTTCTCTATTGTTTCAATTTCGTCAGTTGCTTTTTCAATTA
>JAEOTK010000350.1 GCA_016839875.1 Candidatus Heimdallarchaeota archaeon | reverse complement strand
GTAAGTATCTTTAGAATAAAATAGGTCTTACTATCTAATGTTCTTAGGTGGTTTTGTTGCACCAGATACATCAATAATTATAATAGTTAATCCTATTTAAGCTCTCAAATAGTCAATAAACTGAGTATAATGCTATCTCGAAATGTTTTTAATTTTGCAAAAAAGATGAATCTATAGGTATTTGAAATGAGAGCTTTATATTTAGGACGTTTTAATCCTCCTCACAAAGGACATATCTATGCTATCGAGTACATTCTAGAACAAACAGACATAGATGAAATTGTGATTTTAATAGGTAGTGGAGAAAAAGCTTATTCCTTGAAAAACCCATTTACAGGAGGAGAAAGATTAGAGATGATGACAGAAATTATAAGAAGTCATTTCAACATAAACCAATTTTATATCACCGCAATTCCAGATATAAATAGAAATACTATCTGGCCTGCTAATGTAACTGACCTTGTTCCATCATTCGAAGTAGTTTTTACAAATAATCCTCTTGTTCAACAGATTTTCTCAAATCTAAGCAAAACAGAAGTTAGAGAAATCCCATTAGAAAACAGATCAGAGTTTAGTGGAAAGATTATTAGAAAAAAAATGATCAAAGGAGAAGCTTGGGAGGACTCTGTTCCAGAAGAGATTGTCAAACTTATTACAAAATTCAACGGTATAGAAAGAATTCAAACCTTAGCTAAAACTGATGAAAAAGAATAAAAAAAGAAATTGAAAGAATGAAGATTGTTACCAATTTCTCAAAACATCAATTATCAATCTTACTCCTGGACCTTTACTTCCAGCAGGATTGTAATCTTTGTCTTTATCTTGTCCCATTGCTCCTGCAATATCCAGATGTACCCACGGAACATCCATAGTAAACTTACTTAGAAATCTTGCAGCTGTTATAGCACCTCCTGGTCTTCCACCAGTATGCTTGAAATCAGCGATATCGCTTTTCAGCTGAGCATCGTACTCTTCCCATAGAGGCATTCGCCAAACCTTATCACCACTCGATTCAGCTGCTTTTTCTAATTTTGTTGCAATGAAATCGTGATTGGTGAAATAACCTATTGCATGTTCACCTAATGCTATCATCATGGCTCCTGTTAAAGTGGCAAAATCAAACATTGCTTTAGGTTCAAAATGTTTTGCTGCATAAGTTAGTGCATCATTAATAATCATTCGACCTTCAGCATCAGTACTGATAACCTCAATTGTTTGACCACTATAACTTGTAATCACATCACCTGGATGATATGCTTTACCTGAAGGCATATTATCAGTAGCTGGAACAATACCTACAACGTGTAAATTAGGTTGAAGTTTAGCAATAGCTTCCATTGCTCCAAAAACCACCGCACCACCAGTCATATCAGCTTTCATCTTTTCCATACCTTGACTAGGCTTTAAGCTGATGCCACCAGTATCGAAAGTAATTGCTTTTCCAATCAATGCTACTGTATCAACATTCTGCTTATTTGCACCATATTCCATAATTATGAATTTTGGTGGTTCTTCTGTTCCTTGTGCTACTGCAAGAAAGCTAGTTAATCCGATTTCCTTAGCTTTTTCTCTATCAAAAATAGTTGTCTTGATACCTAGTTCATTCTGTAAGCGAAGTGCTTCCTCTTCTAACTTGGTTGGTGTAATGTAATTTGCAGGCCCCCAAGATAGTTTTCTACAGAAGTTCACTCCATCAGCAATGATCTGACCTATTTTAGCACCGGTTTGTAGTTCATTGAAAGTATAATTGTTACTGAAAATAAATATCTCTTCAAGATGTTTGTATTTATCTAGGTCTTTTGTTCGATAATCTAGATTCTGAAAACTTCCCATAATCATGGATTGTACAATAGCTTCTACTATTTGCGAAATCCCAAATTTTTCTCGTTTGAAGAAATCAATGTAAATCCCGACTTTCTTAACATCTAAATCTCTAACTTTTCTAGATACATTACCAATAATTTTTCTGATTCCTTCTATGGTCAGTTTTTCCTCTTTACCTAAACCAACGAGCATAATTCGTTTTGGCAATATTTCTCCTTTAGTATAAACCAATGATGTTTGGTTTTTCTTCCCTTTGAAATCACCTAATTCTATAGTATCCTTTACTATGTCATAGAGCTCATTCAACATTTGATCATTTTTAGCTTCCTCTAAAACACCAACTAAAACAAGAGGAATATCTAAATCTCTAATTCCTGTAACTTGAGTTGAAACTTTCATTTTTATCACTTATGAATAATCTAAAGCTGAAATAAGAATACAAATAGTTTTTTCTCTCTCAATTATACAACGTGTATCAAGATTTATAAATCTCTAAACCCATTTTAAGGAGATAATAGAAGTGTTCAAGACTTTGTACAAGGATGTTCAAAACCTTGTATTATAAATGTCCATTACCTAATCCATATGAAGTGCAATCCACTTCGGAGGTAAAAAAATGAGTAAAGAAAACATACTAGGGAGAACAATAGGAAAATACCTACGAAATAATCTAGTAAAAGGATTAGCTATTGGTATTGGAGCAGCAATAATAGTAGGCACTGCTGTAGGATTAGGAGTTTACTATGGGGTTATTTACACACCAGAAGGCCCAGGTCCAGGACCAGGTCCGGAACCCGAACTACCTTTTTCTACAAGTTTAGCTGCTGAAGTACAAGGAAATATTCCTAATGTTGTACATCTTGAAATTATAGGAAATGGTACAGCTTCTATACATGAACGCTTAATTTGGGGAGTTGTAGACAGAATTGGTGATAATATAACTTATTCTTGGAATGTTACAGCCTACACAATCTTTCCAGTGGATCAAATCAATTTTGTCCTTTCAACAAACGAAGTTAATCAAATTGCGGGAGGATTATTTGATTCTATCAACAATACAGAACGAGTAGGAACTTATGGAGAAGAACCATATCCATCCGTTGGAGAATTGCCAGATTTAAAGTGGGTAACAGAAATATATCTTGAGAACTCAACAGTAATCTTTCTGTACATAAATATGGAAGGACTAGTACTCTATAAATCTTCAACTTGGTATGATGACTTCCAATATGACGCAAATATGATAGGAGCAGATGTTCTTGTTCCAGAATCTGCATTTGATGACTACATTCTGGTTCTTCAAAATCTATTTAGTCCTCATTTAGATCTATAGGTGAAATAAAATGACTCAAAACTCTAACGAAGATATAATATCTTCTTTGACTGGAACAGCTTTACGAGTTTTTGTCTATGCTGTAAAGAAAGTAAAAGAGATAGGAGTTAGAGAAACACAAAGAGATTTGGGTCTAAAAACTGCAAGTCATGCACAATATCATCTTCAACGTCTTGAGCAAATAGGGTTACTGAAACAAACGAAGAACAACAAATACTATTTGGAAGAAGAATATGAAAACCTAAGGAGTTTGAAGCTAGGCATCCTTACTGAAATATATGTTTTCAAAGGATGGCTAATACCTTCCTTAGGAATTTTTTCTGGTTTTCTAGGAACCAGTTTAATAATAGTCATCTTATTCTATTTCCTAATTTCTCCTCTATCAGCTTTGATCTTTGGTTCAATATCTCTCTTCCTGTCCTGTTTGTATGCAGGAACACGAGCAATACAAATTATTAGATCATTCAAACAAAGCGAAGAATCTGAATAGAGAATTCTTCTTTTTCAAAGTTCTTCCTTTAGGAAATTATAACAGTAAGTTAGTGCTTTCTTATTATCTTCCCAATACAGTAATTCAAGAGCTTCTTCATACGAACACCATTTCCATTCATCGTGTTCTTCTGGATCAATTGCAGGATCATCTTCTTGATTTATACGAGCAATAAACACAAACTCTGGAATTTCTTCTGTTCCTTCAGGATAGATTTCTTTGTACTTCTCATCTACCTTAATTGTATAGGAGAAATCTGTTTCAAAAAAGAAATTTGGCAAATAAGCTGTTTCTTCTAATAATTCTCTTTTAGCGCCGTCTATGTTCTTTTCTCTTCTTTCAGGATGTCCTGTTACTCCTTGCCAGAACCCTCCTCGGCTTTCAATTCTCTTGAGGAGAAGAAACTCCCACTTATCATCAATATATCTAACGGGATAAACTAGCACTTGAACTGGAATTCTCATTAGTGGCAAAATGAATTCATGTCTTAAAATAAGTTTCTTTGTTCGATAAAATATCCTTACAGCTTACAGTATTATTCAAGATTAAGATAGACCTTCAAATCGTCCAGATTATCAAATGAATTCATCTTCATATCGTTTTCGCTTAAGAATTTGTAGTATATTTTTTCGTAATCATTGGTTAGTTTAATTAACTCCTCAAAATCCTGAGAAGTGATAGCATTTGTAAAATCTGGAAAACCATAATCTACATATTTCTCCCGATATTCATTGTAGTGTAGAAGTTGACCAGCTTTTGTCCATTTTTTTTCATGAACCAATAAATCCTGTGCAGCTAAGGGTTGAAGCTCAAATACTGCATATGCAGCTGCGATTATATCTTTTTGAAGTGCTGCATTTCTAACCTTGTATAGATATTCAATTGCACTAACCTCTGTACTTAGAAATTCTATGTCTATTTCAAGTGGGTATTTCTTAAATATCTCAACCAAAATTAATCTCATTTTATCAATTACTCGAGTTGCTGTTTTCAAAAGTTTATCGAAATCATCCTCTGTAGATAAATTTCTAGCATCAGCAATAAGATTTTTTGGAACGACATCAAACTCCTCAGCTTCATATATGTTTGTTCCCCAGTTATTGAGATAATAGCTGTTATTTATTCTACCTAACAATATGATATTTGATATGATGATTTGCCATGCATTTCTCCTAGCTTCTACTAGGTCGTTTTTTACCTTTGCGAAGTAAATTTTACCAAGAAAATTATACATATTGTTGAAGTATTTGTTTACAAATTCTATGCTAATCTCTCGTGGTTCAGAATATATCTTCAAGTTATCCTTGAATTTCTCGAATCTTAGCTTTGTTTCTTCATCTTTGCAGTAGACTATATTACATGTAGCTAATGTTCCAGCTTGTAAAGCGAATCCCCCGTTATCAGCTGGATCATTTATAGAAATCTTTTCCCAATCCTCCCATGTCTTAGTCCAGAAATCTACTGGTATATCTTTGTATATAAAAAACCATTCAGCATAAGTTTTTGATTTATTTTCAACAACAGCAAACATTTCTAAATCAGAAGTAGGACTATGTGTTCCTCTGGCTCTTGATCCATAAACCACTATAAGGTCGATGTCTTGACTAAATTTCTTCAAGGTTGCATCTTTAAGAAGATCTACAATAGTGTCTACATCATCATCAAATGACATAAAGACAAGGAGTAATTTTTGTATAAAAACTATTTCCTCATTTCTGAAGAGTAGGTTTCAGCCCTTTGCTTCTTTCCTTTTCTCAATATATCTATACACTGATCCCCACATATACTTATCTTCTCGTTCTTTAGCTTCGAAGTTGTTTGTATGCATCCATTTTTGCAAAGATTCTTTGGTTAATGCATCATACTTACTATCAATTTCTCCATCATAGAAACCATCCAGTTTCAGTACTTCTTTGATCGACTTTATTACGTCTCCTTCAAGTTTAACCTTATCTTTTGGATCATCTCTTTTCAAGAATGATAAATTATACAATTCGAATACTCTTCTGAGCTCTTTTATTGGATGTTCGTGATCTTCTACTCTGAGATCAATATACCTATCAGTTCCACCATCATAGGATCCATTTTCCTTGACGACGAGAATACCTGCTGCTTGCTTACCTCGACTATCTCCTCCAGCTTCTTGTCCTGCTTCTAAAGATGCTAGAAGTTTTTCTGCTAAATCTCCTTTAGTCTCTCGGTAAGTTTGTGACATAGAAAGAACTGTCTCATCAGAAACTAGAATATTTCCCTGACAAGCATAATTTTCTCCAACAATATGACCAGCCCAATCAAAACATTCACTACCTGTGAATGACGCAGGATTTCCATATGAGTCTACAATTCCAACTTGTCTATGTTCTCTTCTTTCATCTTGCTTTGTAATGATACTAATTGTTTCTTCTGCAGTTAACCCTTGTTCTAGGAGAGCTAAACCTTTTGGTCCATAGCTAGTATTACACCAAGATTGAGATGCGATAACTCCTACACCAGCTTTTCCAAATGAAACAATACTAGCAACAGCAATTAACTTTGATTGAACAGCTACACCCCATTCAGCATTCTCTGGATCATATGCAACTATTGAAAATGTCATCTTTTATCAAAAGAAATTTCTCTTTAATAATACATAAATGTTACTGGAAAAAACTAACTGAACGAATAATTAAAGAACCATAAGAGAGCATTGAGCAATCGGTAGAAAATGAGCAAAAAAAACCATAAAGCTAATATCAATTCATGGTTCTGGATGTCGTCTAGTGGACTAAAAGCAACATCCGATTCGCTTATGTCTCCTTTTCTCCCATTGTATGGTATTAAACTAGGTGTCAATCCATCTATGATTGGTCTAATTGTATCCATTTCAAGCTTACTGAGTATAGTTCAAATCTTCTGGGTTAGGGTTGCAGATAGAATAAAAAACATCAGAATTATTGCGATTCTTTCAAACTATGTTGCTGGATTATTTAATTTCCTTTTTGCAGCAGTCCAGAGATTAAGTGGTTTTATTACCTTCAGAGTTTCACAAAGTCTAGTTGCTTCAGCAGCTATTCCAACATCTTCTGCATTATTAGCAGAAAGAACTCAAACTAAAGATTGGCCTTATTGGAATGGGTTAATTCAAGCATTCATAGTTCTAGGAACTTTAATTGGTGTGTTATTGGGTGGTTTTCTTCTATCTAGATATTCTGAAGACATTGGGTTCACTATAATATTCCTAGCAGCAGGAGTTATCAGTGTATTAGCTTCAATACTATTCCATGTTGCAGTACCTAAAAAACAGAAATTAGAAAAACGAAAACGCTGGTATCAAGTTGAAGAAGTATCAGTTTCGATAGATAATGCACTAGCAGTTATGAAGACAGATAAGAACTTCATCATGTTAGCATTAGCTTCATTTATCTTTATTTTTGGTGTAAACTTCTCAGCTCCATTCTATATTGTTTACAATATCAATGATTATGGTTTAACTATCTTTCAAACTTCACAATTGACTGCCATCGGTTTGATTCCACAAATCATCTCTTCTTTCCTGACTGTTAAGTTAATTGAAAAGACTCGATCAAAAGAAGTTTTGATTATGGGGGGATTAATTACAGCCATCTTCCCTCTAGCTTTTATCCTTCCTTCTGTTCTTGAAATCGGACAAAATATTTTCATTATTCTCACTGTGATGTGGCTTCTGAATGGTATTGCTTGGGGAGTCATTAATACAAGTTTATCAACTTTGGTTCTTGATGTAATTCATCCAAGACGCAGGACACTTCAACTAGCAATTAGTAATTCTCTTAATTCAATTGCTATGTTTATTGCTCCCATATTAGGAGGATTGGCTATACCAAAATCAATCATTGATGGAAATATAGTTGTTGGATCGAATTTCATCTATCTCATATTCATATTAAGTGCAGTTTTTCGATTTGTTGGAGCCCTTCTATTTATCAAAGTAGATGAACCAATAATAGGGGGTACTGTACTTCGACCTATCAACAAAATGATGAGGATCCCAATCAGAACAAATATTGAAAAAATAGTTAGTACAATATCTACAGTCCCCTACAGAATTAGAAAAAGACGTAAGAGTACCAAAACGTATGGTAAGGATTCTAAAGAGAATACTACGTGAATAATACGTCAGTAATTCGATTTATGTCGGGATTTTTCTCAGCTTATAGAGGTTTTAATGTAATTGAAATTTCACTTAGTAGTGACTCTTGGATCTCCAACGATTTGAATTCTATTACCTTCTGAATCTTTCATATTGAAGAATGAAACATTATCTGGATTATCCATTATTTCTGTTGTTTCCATACCTTTGCTATCTAGATATTTTTTAGTTTCTTCTAGATCTTGAACATCTATAGTTAGAACGCTAAAATCTGCTCCTGTGTGTTCATCCTTTCTTGAAGAGTTAAGACCTAGATTAGCATTGCTTCCCGGAAGATGAAATTCACACCAACCAACTTCAGGTCCTGCATACCAAGCTACCTCAAATCCGAAGATATCTTCATAGAAAGCTTTTGCTCTTTCGAGATCCTTTACACTAACTTGAAAGTACATTCTTCTATAGGAAATAGGAAAGTCTTGTTTCTTTGTCATAAATTGGAATAGGGGTTTAATTATATAAAGTAAATGCAGTTAAAAAAAGGAAAAGGTATTTTAGTGCTTAATGAATGATTGAGGTATGAAACTGGAAGATATAACTGATTTTTTCAAAACCCAACCATTAATGTATTTAGCTACTTCAGAAAATGATCAACCTCATGTTAGACCCATGGCTCTTATCTATTACAAAAATCAAAGTTGGTGCTGTTCCATTGGAGGAAGACCGAAAATTGATCAGATCCGAAACAACAACAAAATAGAATTTGCGGCTATAGCTCCAGAAAGAGAGGATATGTCAACAATTAGAGGAACAGGGAAAGGTTCTATAGAAGAAAATCTGGAAATCAAAAAGGAACTAGCTGAATTTATACCTTGGTTTTCAGGTTATTGGGGTTCCTATGAAGATCCTGGATTTGTTTTAATCAAGCTAGATTTAGAAAAGATAGAGGTTCAAGTTCCAAAGGAAAGAATGTTTTTTACTTTTAACCTTGAAGATGGATCAGTTTCTTCTGTTAAGAAATAACAGAATCATTCCATCCAGTTTACCTTCAAAGGTCTTCTAGCTACTCCCCCTCTGAATTCGATATCAGGATATCCTAGGATGAACACTCCATACACACTATGTTTCTTGGGTATGCCCCATTTCTTCTTTGCGCCTATACTCCTTTCAAAGTACTCTTGTGCAAAACCGTTCCAGCATGTACCTAAACCTCTAGTTAATGCAGCCAAAGTCCCATGGGTAATCACTATTCCCCCATCAACACCAGACATTCGAGAATATGGTGTGGAATGCGCAATAATAACACAAGGTGCATGGAAGAAGATTAAATCTTCACCTTTTTCTGTTCTTTCTACTAACCTATCCAGATTAACTTTTGTTCTAGGACTTAGTAACCTTCTTCTTAGAGATCCTTGAACAAATGGAGCAAGAACATATTTCAGCTTCAAAACAAATCTAACTTTCAATATTAATTTAACAATATCTTTAGAGAGAGATGCAATTTTTTTCTTATCAATTATTACCAAATATTGTATTCTCTGTCTATTGCTGGCACTAGGAGCATATCTCATAGCTTCAAGAACAGCTTCTATTTCCTTTTTTGGAACAGGTTTGTCTTGATAGACTCTGATAGATTTTCTACTTCTAACAAGTTTCATTAAATCTTCATAAGATAAGATCTTTTCAGGACTACTTGCTTCCTCGAATATAAATGGAGGTTCAGCATTTTCATAGATAATTGCATCAGTTGGACATATAGTTATACAATGACCGCAGCGGAAGCAGAATCTATAAGGATCATTAAAAGCAATTTCTTTTTTCACTTCTGATTCTCTATGAACTGCAAATAATCTAGGTGAACAAGAAGGAATGCACTTCTCGCATTTTATGCATTTCTCCTTATCTATTCCAATTATCTTTAACCTCTTCATTCTAAAGAGCATAACAAATACTACTATATAATTTTATTATATAATACAAAATATCTAAATTATCGACTCTTCTAAACATTTATCAATTAATTTTATCTGTTCAGCTCAGAATATTAAGATGATTATTATGAAAGAAAAATATGACCTTCTTCTAACTAAAATGAAGGAGATACAAGTTATAGGTCAGATACAAGGGATAATAGGCTGGGACACAGAGGTAATGATGCCAAAAAAAGGTGTTATGCAAAGAAGTGATCAAGGAGCATATCTTGCTAGACTAGGTCACTCCAAAATCACTAGTCCCGAGATTGGAAAATTACTAGAAGAAATCAAAAATCATGCAGATTATGAGAACTTATCTGATTATGAAAAGCGAAATATCTACTTAATCCAAAGAGATTACGATATGAATACTAAACTTCCTCCAGAGTTTGTTGCAGAATTTGCAAAAGAAAGTGTTATTTCAACAGAAAAATGGAAGGAAGCTAGGCAGAAAAATGACTTCAAACTTTTCTTACCGCATTTAGAAAAAATGTTTGAAATGGCTAAGAAACACGCTAATTATTTGAATCCAGATTTACCACCTTACGAAGTTCTATTAGACGTATTCGAACCAGGGATGACAGTTGCGCAGTATAATGGAATCTTTAATCCTCTGAGAGATGCGACAGTGGAACTGATTCAGAAGTGTGTAAATTCCTCAAAGCAACCAGATGCATCTTTACTTGTAAGAAAAGTTCCAACTAATATTCAAGAAAAATTAGCCAAGGACGTCTTACCATTATTAAATTATGATTTAGATAGAGGTCGTTTAGACACAGCAGCACATCCATTTACATCAGGAAATTATGATGATGTACGAATAACTACAAGATATATAGAAGCCAATTTTGCTAGCTCATTGTTTGCTGTTATGCACGAAGGGGGGCATGGCTGCTATGATCAAAACCTTCTCAAGGAACTTAGATATCAACCGATAGGAAACTATTGTTCCATGGGTATTCATGAATCACAATCAAGATTCTATGAGAATATAATAGGGAGAAGTAAATCATTTTGGTTATACTATTTACCTCGATTCAAGAAAGTAATGGAAGGATTGTTTGATGATGTTGAATATGATGATTTTATACGATCGATTAATGTAGTCAAACCAGATTTGATTAGAGTGGAAGCTGATGAAGTAACATACAATCTACACATAATTCTTAGGTTCGAACTTGAAAGAGATTTGTTTGAAGGAAAGATTCAAATTAGTGATCTTCCAGAGTTGTGGAAGAAAAAAATGAAAGACACTTTAGGTGTAACTGTTGAAACTGACAGTGATGGTGTGCTTCAAGATATCCACTGGAGTGGTGGTGCTTTTGGTTATTTCCCAACCTATTCATTAGGCAATGTTTATGGTGCTCAATTCTTTGCGAAATTAGTTGAAGAAATTCCTGATTGGAATGTTCGATTGGAAAAAGGAGAAGTAAGTGTTCTTACTGATTGGGTAGCTAAAAATGTTCAAGAAAAGGGAAACATCTTCAATCCACCTGATCTTGTAAAAGAAGTAACAGGAGAATACCCTAATCCGAAATATCTGATCGAATTCTTAAACAAAAAATATTCAGAACTGTATGGTTTCTGAATTCTTTTCTTATTTTTGTTAAACACTCTCTTTTTTAAAATATGAATTCAATGTTTCTTGGAGACTAACATATGAAACAAATGAATGTAGTTGCTGTTTTTGCTCATCCAGATGATGAAGCAGGAGCAATGGGGACACTGGCTAATCATAGTGAACGTGGTGATAATGTCTATGCAGTCTTTCTAACTCATGGTGAAAATGCTTCATCATTAAAAGGCACCAAAGAAGAGATAGCTAAAACAAGAGAAGGTCATGTAAAGGAAATTGAAAAAATTCTGGGGGTCAAATATATTCTATTAGATATACCTGATTCAGGAGTATTCCCTTCAATTGAAAACGCCAAGATGTTGGCATCACTATTCAAGAAATTAAAACCAGATATTGTAATAACATGGGGACAATATAAGACTCTAGGTATTGGTCATCCAGATCATCGTTATACTCATGACATTGTAGTGGATGCTTTATCTTATGCAAGATACAAAAATGATGGAGAGGATTTACCTCCACATAGAGAACCAATAAGCTTATACACAACAGTGGAAGAATCTGATGGTCCGGAATCTAGATACTTTGTTGATGTAACGAAACAGTTTGATAAAATCATGAAATGTTTCGATGTATATGAAGAAGCGTATGGACAATGGCCTGTAAGAGACTATATCATTTCTGAAATGACTGCATGTGGAATGTTCTTAGGCATTAAATATGGTGAGGTTTTTAAGAAAATTATGTGGAGTCATGCAAGAGAATATCTTGATTAAAACACCTTCTACAAATTTATTTTTCAAATACTAAATAATTAGATTTCTCTTCTCCTAGAATTCTTACATCTCCAATTTTGATATAATTCTTTTTCCTACCTTCTCTCTTGATGTTGATATACCACATATCCTGAGCTTTTTTAGTAGCTTCAATTTCGGCTATTTCAAAATCGTTCTTCATGTAACCTAGAGTTTCTCCGTCATCAAAGTAGAGTGTTGTATTTGCTTCAGAATTACAAGGATAAATTCTAAGAGAAAATTCTGTGTCAAACATTTCTCCAGTATGTTGAATATCCTTTTCGATAAAAGGAATAATCGATCCTTCCTTAACAAATACAGGTAATTCATCTAAGGGAACGGATATATCGTGAATTTGTCCTCCTTCAAACAGCTCTCCTTCAAAGCTATACCAGTTACCTCTAGGAAGATACACTTTGCGTTTTCGATTTCCTCTATTTAGAACTGGAGCAACGAGGATATTATCCCCAAAAAGATATTCAGTTTCAGCCCAATCAGATATATGAGCCATAGGATCCTTTGGATAATCTATCCATAAAGCTCGAAAAGCTGGAACTCCGGTCAAACAAGCAGAACGGACACTATTGTAGATATATGGTAATAATGAATATCTGAATTGAATTGTTTTTCTAATTATCTCCTCAGCTTTCTTACCAAAAGCCCATGGTTCTTGTGAGGTGTTTTTTATTGTATGATTTCTAAAATAAGGATAGAAACAACCTGCTTGATACCAACGTATTAGAAGCTCAGCTGAAGGTTTTCCTAGAAAACCACCAATATCAGGACCAATCATTACCTGCCCTGTAACTGCCATATTCATTAGCATAGGTAGAGAAAATTGTAGATGTGACCAACTAGAGATATTGTCTCCTGTCCATGTTCCAGAATATCGATGAGTACCTAAATATGCAGCTCTAGAGAGAACGAAGATTCTTCTATTAGGCAATAATTTCTGAACACCTTCATAGGTAGTCTGAGCCATTAAATGACCATATGTATTGTGAATCTCAGCATGTAATTTATTTTCACCATCACTAGGATGTATTATTTCATCACTAATTGTACCATTGTCATCAAATACAGAAGGTTCATTCATATCAATCCAAAATCCTTGTATTCCAACACTAGTTAAAGCTTTGAAATGGGAACCGAACCATTCTCTAGTTTTTGCTTGTGTAAAATCTGGAAAGTGACAATCTCCTGGCCAAACTGGACCAATATATATTGTTTTATCAGGATTTAAACAGAAATGTCCATTATTAGTTCCTTCCTGGCACATGAAATATTTAGAGTCGACTTTAACTCCAGGATCAGTCATAGCCATTAATCGAAATCCGTCAGCAAATAAATCCTCGGATAATTTCTTAGGATTTGGAAAGTGTTCTTTATTCCAGGTGAATACTCTGTAATCATCCATGTAATCAATATCGAGATGTATATAATCGCAAGGGATTTTTCGTTCTCTGAATTCTTCAGCTAAAACTCTTACTTCTGATTCAGGATAATATGACCATTTACTTTGGTGATGTCCTAGAGCTGAAATTGGTGGGAGAGGTGCCTTTCCAAGTAACTCAGCTAGTTTACCAAATACTTTACTAACTGATGGTCCTACAATTAGATAATAGTTTATACCTCCCCCTGCTACATAATATTCGGTATTGCACTCTCCATCTCCTCCTATTTTTATTTGGCTTTTGTAAGGATTATCGTATACAATAGCATAACAAAAACCATTAGGTCTAAGAATTATCTGAACGGGTTGTGATTGATATAATTTTGCATCATCTGTACTATGCGCAAACGAATCTGTATTCCAGAAGGAAATAGTTTCACCTTTTTTATCTAAGGGACCTCCTTTTTCCCCAAACCCATAATGATTTTCACAGGCCACTCCTGGTATTTTTTCTACTTTGTACCAACCTTCCTCATGATAGCTTGGAAATTCTTCGGTATATATTCCGAAATCGAAACCATCTTTGAACGAGAGAACACTATTTTCTTTATCTATTTCTGCTACTACAAAAACAGTAGGACCAGCAGCTTGCTGAATTGAAATCACATTCTCCTCTTTTTGTATTGTAAGTGCAGGAGGATTCTTGGTTTTAATTACTACTGCATTTGTTTTAGGTAAACTCTCTAAATTTTTGGAAATTTGAACTTGTAAAATCCCATTACTTATTGATTTGATTCTAAGTTCTCCATCTTCCAAAACAACATTTGCTTCTGCTTTTTTACTCTTAAAGCTTCTATAAGCACCAAATTTTTTCCACTTCGATTGGTCTTCAGGAAGCCTAACTGTGTTATATTCAATCATGGATTTGCGAATAACCTTGTTAAGAGCGAATTTAACCATCCATTTAGGGAATTTTCCTGCGAAATCTGCTGACATCTAGTAACATTTATCGGTGAAATTTAAGAATTTATCGAGAAAAGAGGAATTTATTGAGGAAATTAGAGGAAAATATACAAAATTAGCCCAATTAGAAATGCAAGGAGAGAAATACTTGCTGCAGTAAAGGAATTTGCAGGAAGAATCTTAAGATCTAGAGTTAAATCACCTTTGAAGGGAGCTAAAGGTTTCATTTTTCCAGAGAGTAAATCCAGAAGATAATGAGCTGCATAACAACTTGATGCAAGAATTGCTAAAGGAAAATAGTTAGCTGTAAAACCAAACATCAAGAAACTTATTCCACTTACCACAACTACACCAAATGGTTCTTGTAGCCAAGTATGATAGATAAATTCATCTCTTTCATCCAAAGTATTGAAGTATATTTTTATTAATTGAGGAATGTTCCATAATTTTATCTCTGGGAATTTTCTTTTGTAATAAAAAACATGATCATAATCTACAAGAATTCCAAAAACGAACATCACTATGATTAGCAACCAGATAGGGATTCCTTCATAGAAGAGGCTGAAAATCAGCCCAATCAACACTGAAACACTTCCATGAGAAACGGAATCCATTGAGAGTTTTCAATGAAGGAAAGTTAAAAAGTTTCTCCAATAACTGATTGCTAAAGTTTATTTGATTGGAATGTTTCTTAGTTATCAATGGATTGTGATCAATTCGATAAAATCATCAGCACACCCTCACTTGGAGATGAAGCAAGAAGGGAATCATTAAAGAGTCTTGTTCAAGAGGGGTGTTTGACCTCGCTTTACAATCATGCACAAACCTCATCTAGAATAGATTGGGTTAGAAATTACTGTTTATTAGCTCTCACAAAATTCGCATCTCTAAACACAAGTATAGATGATGTTGCCATTACTCTTCAAGATGAGGAAATCCCTCTAGATATATCAATAGACAAAAGAAAACTAAAGAAGAAAGCAGCAAGATTATTGTTCTTATTTTCTACTACTCCAAAGAAACCTAGGAAATTCAAGAAAATTGCACTCATGGGTTTAGTAGCGGGGGATCATTGGGAATATTGTGCTGAACTTGAGAAAGATCCTAACACTGAAGATTGGATCAGAAGATCAATTCAATCAGCGAAAAAATAAAGAAGAAAGGAAAAAGAGATTATTAAATTACAAGTTGAGTTTTTGCCTTTGTTAACTGTTCAGCTTCCTTTACAGCTTCTTCGAATACAGATATTTTGAATCGATTGTGAAGAGGAGAAATTTTTGTAGCCCAGTAAGTTACCTTGTATAGAGGTTTAGCCATCCAACCAAATCCCTTTACCATTTCTGTAGCATGTTTAAATTCATCTAATGTATTATCATCAAAAGCTCCAAACCAACTCGCGAGGAAAGCAAAAAGATAGAGACCAAACAGCGTTCCAATTAATAATATAACAACAGATGTTATTATCTCTCCTTGCCATATTAATCTGAAAAGTCCTTCAAGTATTCCAAATAGAATCACTGCTGCAAATAGTGGTGCTGCTACACCTTGCCAAAGCAGATCCTTCCATTTAAATTTGAAATACTCGCTTTTTCTAATCTGCCACCACATGAAGATATTCTTGATAATCAAAGCAGGGAAATAAGCAAACATAATTGCCACCATTGGAGAGCCGAAAGTCGTGCTAAAGAATTCATACCGTGGTATACATACTGCTAGTAAAGATGCTCGTATGACTTGTTCTATCACCCAGCTAATAGCTGCCCAACCAGGTCTATCCGAACCTGCGAACATCCAATCTCCTAACCATGAGAAATATCCAATTGAATGGAAGAATACAAACCAGATAATAAGACCTGCAGCTCCAGCCCATTCAGCACCTGCTCCACCTATAATGAATCTCCATCCAATAGCCACTAATGCTGCTACTAGATACCAATCAAAATATGCACTCCACTTTAGAGAACTGATCGTATAATACCTTGTAAGAGCTTTCTTCTTGGCATGAAATGATTCGGAAATTGCAGGAAGGAATCCTTGTGCGAAAAGACCAACCAGCATGACTATCATAGCAAGATTCCAAGCAATCGAGAAATATCCTTGTTGTTGTGTATAATTTGGTAAGAATTTGGATAGAAGATAAAGTTGAATGAACCAACCTAGGGGAGGAAGTATTGCACCCATCATCCATTTTGCTCCAAACTTGGCAGCTTCTTTGATTTCTGCCCACGAGAAATCTATTCTGAAAATCGTTTTAAGCGAGAATCCTAATTTCTTGAAGAAAAGTAGACCAACTAGAAACGCAAAGACCTGAATTACATAGAAACCCACACTATATCCAATTGCCCCCGCTAAACCATCACCGAAAACGGGATTACGTCCTAAAGTATATCTGAATAAAACAATTATTCCATATTGAATCGTAATGTTAAAAACAGCATAAAGTAGCAAATTCAGAATCTGATAAATATCAATTCTATTCATTGCTTGGAAGAGGTACATAAACACCAAGAAGAATGCTGGCCATTGGAAGAAAGCATGTGTAACAAAAATCCAAGACATATGAGCTAGAAATGTTCTCGGGAAAATCATGGATCCTAGAAATGATATTAAGAACAATTGTGCTATACCAGATAGCATCTGGAACCATACAAATAATTGCACATACTTTATCGCGTGTTGCGGTCGTTTTACTCTATGCTCACTGAAGAATTTAACCAAAATTATAGAAGTTCCAAAATCAAAGAATAGCCAAAGTACTTCAAAAAACCGTATAGTGAAATCATAAAATCCTGCTGCTTGAGGGCTTGGAAGAATTATCAGTGGAAATATCAATGCTGACATAACTGCATTTGGGAGAATAATTAGGAGACCTGCAAAGAGTTGCACTAGGAATCCTCCTAGTTGTCTGTGCATTCCCACTTCTTCCCATTCTTCCGCCACCTTTACTTCTTTACTCATTTCAAGTAAATCTTCTTCCTTTACTGGATTCTTTTCTGCATATTTTTTTGCATATTTGAAACCAACGACGGTTATTACAATAGTCAAGAGAACTGAAACACCAAGAACAATAGTTTCCATTGAATGAGGAACTGGTGAGTAATCCCATTTAGCATATTTTTGTACTTCTTCTCCGTTTATCGACATCATGGTCGAATAAAGCATGTAGTTGAAAAATGGCCATTCTACTAACTCTGTGTTAAATGCTATATCTGGAAAGAAATTAAATGCAATCAACCTGTTATTGTCATTTGTACTAATCAATGCTAGATTTGGATCAACACTATCAGAAGAAGTTTCAACTAATATTGTTCCATCAAGTTGAATGTTCGTATAATTTGTAATTGTAGGAACTGAATTCCATTGAATATTATCCAATATAGGATGAGGTACTGAGGTAGATGTGCGAACTGGCAAAGAAATGTTTTGAAAAACGGATCCAGTATTGGTTGAAGCTAATCCTAGATTTTGCAGCACAGATGCGTTAGCCGCTAGATTATTGTAAATAAATATAGCAATCCCACCACTAAATAAGTTTAGAAGGTTAAGTTCAGCTGTATTCGGAGCATAATCGAAAATTATAATGGAATCATAACTGCTTATATCAGTCCCAACATCCTCGCTCAGAAAAACTTGAAAACTTGGATCTAGTTGTATTCTAGCTGTTATACTAACATCAAGATGATCTCCTACAACTAGTACCCTAAGAGAGGTTTGTGCGTTAGAGGGAGAAACAATTGAATTTGAAATAATAATTAACGATAAACTTGCAAGTAATAGAAAGATTGCTTGTTTTTTCATAAAAACACCGTTATGGCTTTAAAAAATAACTAATATTTAACTTTTTTTTAGAGAAAAAGAAAGTTGGTTCCTATGGCGTATAATCTACAACATAACCTTCAGCTTCAAGATAGTCTTTGTAATTAGTTAAAGCAGCTGATCGCAGAAAAGCAACAACTTCTTCGGATAGCTGTTGTATCAAAACATCATTTAACCTTGCAACATAATAAGAGAATATCTCATCAAAAGATTTCATTCTCTCATTTGCATGAATAAAACGGAATTCGTTTATGGGACGAACTGTTTGTTTTTCCCAGTCTCTACATGCATTCTTCATCAAAGCTTCAATTGTTCCTTGCTCAATACTTGGCATAGCTGTTGTTACACAACCAATTAGCTTTTCAAGTATTTCCAATTGCCCTTTGTTGAGCATTATCTTTCTAGAGCTTATTAAAACCGAATTAACTTTACCTTGCTCAAGCTCAAACCTAACGCTCATAACAAAGTTACTCTCTCATAGTTCCCTATAAGTTTTTGCTAGTTATGTTATTTTTGATTTTTTTCTACTAATACAATGCTAAAAAAATATAAATTAGAACAGCCATTTCTAATCATGGCTGTTCATTTTGACAAACCTGGAAATCACACAGAAAAAGTATTCGAAATTGTTAAAAAAAGACTCCAGAAAGGAGATATTAAGCAAGTAATATTAGCTACAACAGTTGGAGATACTGCTCTAAAAGCTGCAGAATATTTCAAAGACATTAAACTCATTACCGTAACTCATCAAGCTGGATTCCGATCACCAGGAGAATTGGAAGTACCAGATGATGTCATTCAAGAAATCAAGAATAAAGGTGTAACAATCGTTACTGCAACTCATGCACTAGCAGGTATAGATAGAGCAATTAGAAAGAAGCATGGAACCTGGATGGTAACAGAATTAATTGCTGAAACTTTACGACTCGCTGGACAAGGAACAAAAGTGTGCGCAGAGATAGTTATCATGGCTGCAGATGCAGGAGTTATTTCAATGGAGGATTGTATTGCTATAAGTGGTACAGGGAGAGGTGCAGATACTGCGTGGGTAATTAAACCAGCACATTCTCATGCGTTTTTCGATATGAAACTCCAAGAACTTCTATGTAAACCCATGAATCTTTAAAGGAGTTAACAAATGGTACTTAACTTAACCTTTGACTTCGCTCAAATCGAATGGTTATTTGTTTTTGTAGGTGCATTTATAGCTGTTGCAGCTCTGAGTACAGTGTTTATTCTAAAGGCAATGAAATTCGAAAAATGGCAAGTTAGAAAACTTGGGCATATGTTGATACATTTCATCATAGCTTTTTTTCCATATATGTTTTCATACATGATAAGTATCATAACCTCCATTGTTATTGTTAGCTTATTTGTTATTCTTATTTCACTTATCCCTCCAATTCGTTACCTTCAGAGAGTCTATATTGAATGTACAAGAGAAGGAGAAAAAGTGATAGAACTGGTTATAAATTCAATAGCTACTGCTTTTGCAGTTTTACTCATTCTGTTTGTTTTTGCTGATAAGCTTTACATCTTTACAGCAGCGATGCTAACTGTCAGTTTAGGAGATGGTATGGGTGAAATGATTGGAAGGCCATATGGAAGGATAAAATACAAGATATTCTCTGAAAAAAGTTTAGAAGGATCAATTTTTGTTTTTGTAGGGACTTTCATTAGTATTCTAGTTTCTTTTGCGTTTCATTCTTTGTTAGGTCTAGAAGGTTTCTGGTGGAAAGCACTTGTCCTAGGATTGATATGTATGGTAATAGAAGCATGTAACTATAAATTCCTAGACAATACGGTTCTACCATTGTCTGTAGCTTTTGGATTATTTCTACTATTTGAGATGTAATCTAAAATCCATATAGATAAAGCTGAATATCTTTTATATTGAAAAATGTCAAAAATCAATGAGGAACATTCAAAATTAAGTAAGTCAAGGAGAGATAGAGAAATGAATGATGAAGGTAGTAAAAGGATAATCATTGAAACTTTTAGACATATGGAAGGTAAGAATTGTCAAGTGAGTTCAATGAGAAAAACCTTAGCATATTATGACATCGATTTATCCGAAGAAATGCTTCTAGGGCTAGCTTCAGGATTAGGGTTTATGTACTGGGATTCAAAACAGATGCCTTTCCCTTTTGTTGGAGGATTAAATGGAAAAGAATATACTATATTTGAGAATGCATTGAATGCAATCGATGGTTCTATTTTAATTCTAAAACAGACAGCATCTAGAAAAACATCATACAACTTAGTTTTGGATGCTCTTGAAAAAGGAAATCCAGTAATTTCTTTTGTAGACATGGCTTATTTACCATACTTCTTTAGTGAAAATGCCCCTTATCCAAATGAAAATGCAGGTCATTTTGGAGGACATACTTTTGTTGTGTATGGGATTGACGAGAGAGAAGATAAAGTATATGTTTCGGATAGATTCGGAAAACCTAACACAATGAAAATTAAACACTTCATGGATGCCCATAGTTCTACCTTTGCACCTTTCCCCGCAAAAAATAAGAAATTAATAATAAAAACTCCACAGCATATAGAAGATCTCGAGGATAAAATATTCTTATCAATAAAGAAAAACAGTGAAATTATGCTTAATCCACCCATAACAAATTTCGGTTTGAAAGGTATTCTGAAATTTGGGCAAATGGTTAAGAAGACCTGGATGCATTTTAAACCTGAGAAGCTGTTATTTACTCTCTTTAATAGCTTCATATATAATGCAACAGGGGGTAGTGGTGGCGCATTATTTAGAAATATGTATACAGATTTTCTCAAGGAGTCTTTTGATATATCAGGAAAGAATGAACTTGACCAAGCTTCATCTCTCTATAGAGAAGCAGCATACAAATGGAATGAAATTGCAGAAGTACTATTGCCTGATGAACTAGGTTCGCTTAAGAAAATGCGAGAACTTATGATTGAGAATAATCGAATTCAAGAGGAAGCTAAGGAGAACTATCAGAAAATTCTAGCAGGTTTAGATAATCAGATGACTGAAGCGCTTAATGAAGCTAAAGAGGAAGTTAAGAACTATACACCTTATTTTGAAACTCTCCAACAATTGATTGAAGAAGTATACGAGTTTGAACTTAAAGCTTGGGAACTCCTAGGGAATCTATAGAGTAATCAATTATGAAAAATTAAATAAAAATAAAAAGGAAAAGAAAAATAGAGGATTAACAACCTTCAGTTGGCCAAGGTTCGTCTTTATACCAGTATGGTTTTCTAATCATGCCAAAGGCATTGTGAGCTGCTTTTGCTCCTTGAGCTACTGCAATAACAATAAGTTGGTATTGAGTTGCAATATCTCCAATAGCGAAAACACCCTCAACATTGGTTCTCATTTCTTTATCAACACGAATGTATTTACCTTCAGTTTCAATTCCCAAATCTTCAAAGATATCTAGATTTGTTGTCATACCTACTGCGAGAATACATTTGTCAATTTCAATTTCTCTTTTCATATGAGTATTTACATCTTCAAGAACTGCTTTTTCTAGTATTTTGTCTCCTTCCAATCCAGCTACTTGATGATTATAAACAAGTTCGGCTAGATCATCATCAATTATTTTTTGTACTGTAGTTTCAGCAGCACGGAAACTGTCTCGTCTATGACAAAGGTAAATTTTCTTTGCTTTATCAGCAATTAGGTGAACTGCATCTATGGCAGTATCCCCTCCACCTACGACTAGCACACTGCTACCTTTGAACCTGTCTGGATCAGATACGAAGTTATAGACTCCTCTATCTTTTATTTTGAATTTTCTTTCACCAGGGATTCCTAGTTCTGCAGGTTGAGAACCTGTTGCAATTACCATAGCTCTGAAATTATATCTTCCTTCATTAGTTACAATTGTTATTACATCATCTTTTTTCTCAACATTTGTAACTCGTTCGTAGATAATTTCAGCTTGAACTTCTTCAGCTTGAATTATAAATTCATCAATTAATCTTTTTGCGAGTATACTTGGAGTTCCAGGATAGTTTTCTACAAGCTTTCTTGAATAGAGAGTTGTAACTATCCCTCCTAAACGTCCACCTTCAAAGACTGTGACTTTTAACCCTTTATATGAGGCGATAATAGCAGTACCTAAACCACCTACTCCTCCTCCAATTATACCCAAATCGCCATAAAATTTATCATCTGAGGACATAAGAACGAAAAAACAGTACATTTTATATTTCTTTTGTAGTGGGCATGAATGTACTATTTTGTTGCTAATTTCTTGCTTAGATAATCTTTTGCTATCATTAATGCTTTACAATCATCCGAATTATAGGAAACTGCTTTTTCTAATGCTCTCTCATCATTATTGTTGTACCAACGGTCAAAAAGAACAATACTTGTTGCTCCATCAGACATAGGATCATGCCATTGAAAACCCAACCAATTAGCTACATCCTTCAGCGTGTAAGTGTAAAGTGGTAAAATTATTTTATCCTTAAAAATAGGGAATAAATCAAAGGAATTCTTCGTTAAACTGTTTAGTTTCTTGTAAGAGAGAGAATATTTGTTAATGAGATTATTGAAATATTGAGGTTCAGCTGAAGACCAGTGGTACAAAACATAATCTTCATTGAATTTGTCTATAAACTCTAGAAAGGAAAGAATCATTTCTTTTTCTTCCTTAGGAGAATTTGCTTGAAATGGAATATATTCAACATCTCCGTCCTTTCTTATTACACACCCAATTATCCAGATGAAATCATGATGAGAAGAACCTTCTACATCTACAAATAGTTCAACTTCATTTTTAGGAAATTCCATTTCTTCTCTTATAATTTCTTTTTTTTCAATCAAAGACTCAGCTTGCAATTGGAAATATTTCAAATCACTTTTATTTGCAGCTTGAAGAGAAATATTTGACAAGTCAGCTTTTGCTAATGTTGTTACATCCTTGATATCATGCTTGAATAACTCACTTTTGACTCTTTTTCCAATACCACTAATCAAAGTTAAATCCAAGGTTTCTGCTGCAATCTTCTTACAATAGATTCTCCATTCGCACACTCGACATCCTCTTGTGTAATTAGGAGATAACTCTATGTCCCCTCTCTTTATTTTCCAGATTGTATCAAGATCTTCTTCCAGTTCCTTCAAATTCTCCTCTATGCTCAGGTTATCTTTCTCATTTTGATGTTGGAGTATAAAGTAGTCAATATCAGTTCCTTGAATCTCTGAGCATAAGTAAGCAGAAAATGTACCTTCCATAACCAAAGGTTTTCTAAGATTAGGTTGGTGTCTTAGAAATGTTGGAACATAAGCATAGGGACCAAGATTGCTTTGAGCTTTAATTTTCGTTAATCTATTTACCTTAGCTACTTTATTGTCAAATCCTATCCAGCATTGATTGATAGTATTAGTCCCTCTTTTCATTAGATCATCTGTTCGTTGTAATTCTTTGTCAATAAATTTCTTTGTGATTTCAGGATGTTTGGAGTATCGTTTTCTGGTTTGAATAATGGGATGTATCTTTTTTTCATCTTCTGGTCCATGTTCATTCAGATAAAGTAACATTGGGCATCTGTAAAACAAACGGATGTCATAATGACTAATATACATTGAAACAAGTTTCTATCTTACATTCTTAAAAAGTTTCCAATTTAGTGAAAAATGAAAGAAATAGAATCTATTATAGATTCTTCATAATTTTGTCTATTCCAGGTTCTATACCTTGAAGTAGTAGGAATCCTCTTGGACCTTCTCTTGTAGTTATTTCACCCGCTATATTTGTAAGCATTATTTTTTCTACTTCCTCCATATTTTGAGTATGGCCTAATGTCCAAATAAGCTTAGTATAAGCAGCGGAAGGCAACATGTTTTCACCTTCTATTACTCCTCTTGCCAGCATGTCTCTTCCTGTTTCATAAACTCTCAATTGAGCAAAACCATATAGAGGCTCAACAACCATTACCACAGGAATTTCTTCTTCTTGACATCTATCCAGTGCTGGATATACATCTGTTCCTACATGAGCTAAACCAGTTCCTATTATTATTACACCGTGATATCCTAAATCAACCATCGAATCCAACATGTCTGGATTCATTCCAGGATAGAAATATAACATACCAACTCGAGGATCAATTTTAGTATCAACATAAAAATCATCCAAAGGCTTCCTTGGAGAAATATCATCTTTAAACCAAGTCACACCGGAATCATCTATCTTACCTAGAGGTATATCGGATAATGTTCGAAAAGTATCTCTTCGGGCAGAATGCATCTTCCTGCATCGAGTAGCTCGATGAATTAGATTGTAACTGTCACTTGGAGTCCCATGCATACAAATTGCTACTTCTGCAAAATTCTCATATCCTGATATATTTGCAGCATAGAGAATATTTCTTGGTCCATCAGAAGAAGGACGGTCTGAACTTCTTTGACTACCAACAAGAACCACAGGCACAGGGAGATTTCTAAGGAAATAAGATAGAGCGCATCCAGTTACGCACATTGTGTCTGTTCCATGACCAATAATTATTCCATCTGCTCCTTGTTCAATCTCCTTACCAATTGCTTCTGCTGTCTTCACCCAAAATTCTGGTCTAAAGTTCTCGCTTAGAATCTGATAAAGAGTCTTGGGGGTAAGATTAACTGTTGTCGTTAATTCAGGTACAGCGGAGAATAGTTCTTCTGGTGTAAATGCTGGAAGAACGGCACCAGTTCTATAATCTAATCTTGATGCTACAGTTCCACCAGTTCCAAGCAGAGTAACATTAGGTAATTCCTTTTTGAATTCTACTTCAACATGTGGAAGCTTATAGTCTCCTTTCTGATATCCCATTTCTTCTATTATTGTACTTTCATCGACCAATATTCCTAAATTATAGCCAGTGTCAACTTTGAGTGTTATATAATTATCATCGGTATGCTGACTTCTTGGAAGCAATAAACCTTCATATCTAGCATTCCCTTTTTGAACTCCTACTTTACTCCATGTTCTAATTTTATCTTTTAATAATCGATCTCTTAACGGTCCTCTATATCCTTCAGGATCAAACTCGTTTTCTGGATTACTCAATTTATTCATCCTCCTGTTTAGAAATTACATGTCTCACTGCCTTTACTAGATATTCACCAGAGAAAGAATGTCCAATACCTCTGATAATCAAACCTACAGTTTTTGTCACAAGTATATCTTGATATCTTTCATCTTGATTCAATGGATCGAAATTTAATTCTTTTAATTTTGAAAGTATCATTTCTTCTAATTCGTTTAATGGTACCTGTCTTGCACTCAATTTTGATTTAATTTCCGAAGATGTTAAATCAGGATTCTTTAAGAGAATTTCAATTACATCTTCGATTTGTTCTGCAATCATGTCCCTCTTCTCCAAACTCTCTGCAATGATATCACTAACTCTGTTAGACAGAACTATGTTTTTTCTTCTTTTTTCACGTGGGAGATCTATCAGGAGTTTGTAAGCTAGATTGGCATCAATTTCCTTTGTTTCGGTATAATTGTAGAATTTCTCAATTTTCTCATCTCTGATCAGAAGATCAACTCTGTCTTGCGAGAAACCATATTTACTGTTTAGTTCTTCGTATATTTCCCAAGGGCGCTTTCCTATATCTTGAATCATATGTTGAATTTTATCCAAAGAAATAACAACAGGTGGTGTATCAGTATCTGGATAAATACGATCCTTTCCATGTATAACTCTTAAGAATTCAGAATTCCCATTTGGTAGTAATCTTCGTGTCTCCTGAGGAACACCATCAAGTGCTTGTTTCACTCTCTCAACAACCTTCTTCATTGCGTGCATTGCTTTTTTCTCTGGGCCTACAACCACAATGAAGGCATCCTTAGATCCTAATTTCAGTACTTCACTGATTTCTTTATATTTCTCTTGGTCGATTTTTAATTTGCAAATATAATCTGAATTACTACGAACTGAATTGGTTTCAAGCTCATCACTATGAAAATGATTTTCTCTTGGGACACCTGTTATTAGCATACTTTTTTCAAAAATCTCTAAACCAAAATCCTTGTTTGGTTGTACTTCTAATCCAAAAATCCCTTTCATATTTGGAAAAATCGAAGTGAATGCTTTAGAGGTGTCATCTAGTTCAAAAAGATGAGAAACGTCAATGTAAGTATGTTCAAAGTCCTCTTTTTTTATTCCACGCTTTTCCATTTCTTTCTTTATCTCAATTAATGCATATTGTCTTACTACTTCAAAGCGACTCATCTTATCAAATAGACCTAAATCTTGAACTCCCTTAAGCTCTACTCGATCTCCATCAGTTATGCTTATATTCACATCTTGTCGAGCTGAACCAATCCCTCTTCTTCCAATTTTACTTAATCTTAGAACTCTACCTATTTGTTTTGCAGTCTCGATTAATTCTTCAGGTGTATCTACATCTAGATATTCAGTTATCACTTCAGTAAGTGGTACTCCCAATCGATCTAAGTTGAAATATACTGTTCGACTAGATGTATCTTCCCAATTCACTCTTCTTGCTGCATCTTCTTCGATGTGCACATTTGTTATACGAACTTTCTTCCCATTTACTGGAACCCATCCATCTCTTCCACTGATAAATGTTCGTTGAAAACCAGTAGTAATAGAACCATCAAGGTATTGTTTTCTGTTTACAACAATTTCCTCTGCATATGCTGAACAGTTGAAGTAAGCAGAAAGAAGAAAGCCTTTCTTTATTGCTTCCATATCAGGAAAGAATGGAGGGGTTTCATCCATTTCATAAGTACATGTATTTCTCTCGCAAGCGTAGTAAATAACTTTGTAACCTTTCTCAAATTCCACCAGCATGCCAGGATCAAAATCACCCATTTCACCTAGAACTGGTCGAAAATATCTGTAAAAACTGTAATCCATTGATTCTGGATCTTCCTCCAAAATTGGAGGACAATTACAAAAAAGTTTCCGATCAGATTTAATCTGATGATGAACTTCTAAACCTGCATGAAATCCTAATTTCTTAAAGTCGAGATTATTGGGATCTAACATTTCAACTGAATCAAAAGAAAACATTTCTTTTATTAATCTTCTTCATGGTGACATGAAGGGAAATTAAACAAATTTTATAAGCGATAAAGTTATGTTGTTTTTAGAAAGAAAGATGTCAAGCTACAAGTATACCTTTAAGATTCTCCTACTCGGTGATGGAGCAGTTGGAAAAACCAGTCTTGTTCAAAGATTTATTCACAACAAATTTCAAGCAGGCTACCTCATGACAATTGGTATGGAGCCATACTCTCGTTTTGAAACCATCAAAGATACTCGCGTATGTTTACAGCTATGGGATATAGCAGGTCAAGATCGTTTTGCGTCCATGAGACAAATATTCTTCAAAGGAAGTTTAGGCGCGCTTGTTACATATGATATAACTCGACGTCAATCTTTTGAAAACTTGCAAACATGGATTAAAGAAGCAAAAACTGAGAGCCCTAGAATAATGCTCATGCTTGTAGGAAACAAAAATGACCTAGATGATCTTCGAGACGTATCTACTGAAGAAGGCAAGAAATATGCAGAAGAATCTGGTTGTATTGGATTCATTGAAACTTCTGCAAAAACAGGTGATAATGTAGCAGATGCATTCTTAGCAATGGGAGAGGAAATACTAAGAGGAATTGAATCTAGAGAATAGAATTCTACAAATTCCTTTACTCTTTTCTATCTTTTCTTCAATCAGAAGCTAATTGTTGTCTTATTCTTCTGGAACTAATAATAATACCCTTATCATCATATACAAATGGGATAACTAAAATTAATAATTGATCTTGACCATTCAATGTTCTTAATTTGTTGATATCAACAGCTGTAGGATAAGTTTCCTCCGTAACTACAATCCCTTCTGCGTCTGGAGATTCTAAGGCAAACCCATATCTGTGATCAATTGTAATTATTTCGAAACTCTCGCAACCTCTTGATATCAAATGCTTGTGAAGTTCTTCTTTTCTCTCATCAAAAGGCTGCATCAGATTTACATTCGGATCAGTTCTTCTGAGACTTTTGGCAAACTGATCTGTTGTTAAACCTACACGAACAAATTCACCGAAACTTAATGCAGCTTCTAGAAGTGCTTTGTGCCCTGGGTGCAAGTAATCAAAGGTTCCACCTAGAATAACTTCTTCTACCCATGGCAATTTTTTTTCACCTGTTAAGATAATTGAAACCTTCTTTGCTTTAAATTTTCCTAACAGACGAGTAAAAAACGAAAAATGGTGCCCCGAGCCGGAATCGAACCGGCACCTATGGAATTTTGCTCTTGATGATCCACAATCCACAACGCTAACCGTTACGCCATCGGAGCACTGTTACTGGGATGTTTCATTCGCTGTTTTTAAAAATATTGTTTTCTACTATCAACCATGGTTACGTTTTTATTTCTTTCTAGTTTCCTTTCTTTATGAGTTCTGGGAAACTAATAGTTCAACTCCATAATTTTAGCAGTGTAAACCTATGTAGAGAGTTTATCAAAATCGCACTGGGTTTAGGAGCTAAAGATATTATCTTCTCAAAAGCAGCAGGGGCTGGTGCAACAACAGGAGTTCCAATTGCACAAAAGATGGCTCATTCAAAAAAAACAAATGTCTTATATTTACAGGACCTTGCAGATACAATAGAATTAGTTGCTCCTGACCAAATTTATTTATTTATTAAAAGACCATTTTCTAAGGAAGGATTTAATCCTAAACTGATAGCAGAAGCATATAGTAAAGAGAAAACAGTTCTTCTGGTTTTTGGAGGAGCTGAACCAGGATTATCGAAAAAGGAATTAGATATGGGAACTCCAGTCTATTTTGACAAAATAAACGAAATAGGATGTTTGGGAGAACTATCATTGTCTCTTTATCTGATTAGGGAAAACCTAGAAGAGAATTGAGATGGAAGGAAGCTAGCTAAAGATAGAATGAAGAGAGAAAATTATCGTGGAGTAGCTAGCCCCCATATGAGAAAGGAGAGATTTATATAAAAACCAATCAGGAAAAATTATTCTCAAATTAGATCTTCTTCTGAAACCATTAACCTAACAAGATTAGAGAAAGCTTTCTCTGTATTTGTCCCATCTAGGGCAGATGTGAAAAGGAACTCACAATTCTCATACTTACCAACAAGGTCTTTCAAATCTTGTTCAGATACTTGTAATTCTTTGAGATCACACTTGTTAGCTAGAAAGATAATGGGTTTATCCCCTACTTCCTTTTGAAAAGATTCTACCCACATTGGTAGATTATCAAAAGTCTCTTTGTTGGAAGCATCACAAATTGCTAAAGCACCTTTACTGCCAAAGAAATATTTACTGCGTATCTGTCTAAAAACATCTTGTCCACCAATATCCCAAATTGCAAGTGTAACGATATTATCTAGATATTCTACTTCCTTTTTCATTATGGTTGTGCCTAGTGTTATTTGATAAGATGGATCGAATAGATTTGTAACGAATCTTCTAACAAGTGATGTTTTTCCTACTCTTGCGTCTCCAATAAGTACAATCTTATTTGTAATATGTAACTTCTTTGACAATTCACTCACTACAGTATAATTTCTTCCCCCTTACTGATAATATTTACTGTTCGGGTAACTCAATTATTTTTCTGAATAAAATGCAGCTGCTCCGTATCCTACCACCTGTCTTTTATCTCCAGAGGAGTCTCCAGATGTTGCATACTTCAATATCTTTGCTTTGGTTCTTTTCATCCTTATTGAAGATTCAATTGTTGCAGCTATAGGTCCATGTCCACACATGGATATATTTAATCCATATTTCAGATCATACATTTTTTTTATGTCCATCTCTTCAACTGCTTGAAGTACCTGCGTATCTTGATTTGTAGCATTTTCGTGAGATTCAAAATGCGTCAAGTCACTACTAGCTATTATTACTACATCTTCATTTTCACAGATTCTGCTAATAGATTCCCCTAACATAATGCTTGAATCTAAACTCTGATTGAGTAGGGCTATCGGAATAAATTCAAATGGATCTTGGAAGATGTATTGTAAGAATGGTAACTGAACCTCTATAGAATGTTCTCTTGCATGTGCGTCATCACTTCGTTTTATCCTCCCTGAATCTTCCAGTAATTTATCAATTAAATCATGATTTATCTTGACTTGACCCAAGGGGGTTTCCCATGCTTGTACCTTATCTGGAACACCTATTTCTTCTCCCCATCCTGTATGATTAGGACCAAAGATAATTACAGTTTTAGGTGTTTTATATTTGCTTAATTCTAAATAACTCCAAGCTGCTACCGGGCCACTGTACATATATCCTGCATGAGGAACAAGTAAAAATGGAACAAGGTCTCCTGATTTATCGATATCTTCAGGAAGTTTTTGAGGTCCTAGATTGCTTAGAAAGCAGTCCCTGACTGATTCAATTAATTTGTCAGATCTGTTAGTATAAAATGAACCTGCATATTGAGCTTGTCTTATCATGAGATAACATTATTTCTTATGATAAAAAAATATTCCTTAACTTGGAAGCACTGCGAAATCTAAATTCATATCTTTCATTAGTGTCACATATTTTCTCCCTGATTCGGAGTAAAGAGGGATTCCATTTATCTGCTTAATGCGTATTTTTCTTTGGGATTCATCTTTTATCTTGTTTACATAATCTTGTATTGCACTGAAAATGAACATCAGATTGTGAGAATCATTATATTCTGGTAGAATCTCTATGTTATTCACATATTCTACTCTATCTTGTTTCTTGAAATGTAAAGCTGCAACAGGTTCTCCTCTCATCAGTATAAGTTCTGCAAAATCTGATGGCATTGATTTCATAAATAGAGTCCTGAGCTTAAATCTTCTCAGTAAATATGTTCTATATAGTACCAGGAGTGGATCATTACGAGGTAAGTATGTCATTGTAACTTGATCATTCTCATGCGATTGATAAACAAATGCAGCAATTAATTCTTCCATCTCCTTTGAAGTAAACTGAACTTCATTTACATCTTCAATGAATCTTCCAGATCTAACATTTCTAGATGCAATTAACTCCTTAAGGTAAATTTCAACTTGAGTATTGGATAGTCCGGTAATATTAGCTATTTGATTGATAGTTAATGGAAGATTTGTGTTGAGAATACGAAATATCACTTCAACCCAAGCTTGTTTTTGTGTAGGTATACTACTAACAGCTATATTCTTGAGGAATTTAGAGACAGGAACCCAAATAGTTGTATTAGAAACTGATTTTGTTTGAACAATTTCATGTGCGTTTTCCAGTCTTAAAAGAGAGGACAATAAAACTCTTTCTGATAGTTTGAGGGAGGTTTTTAGCTGTTCGAAGTTAATCCTTTCCTTTTGATTTATCAGTTTCAGAATTCTTTCTTCTAATACCCCTAAATGTCTGGTGGGGCTTAGTTTCGAATAAGTAACATAGTCTTGTGAGTTTACATAACCTCTAGCAAAAGCCCCGAATTTTCCTATTGCAATTTGTTTATCTATTGTCATCTGATTGATGAAGTGTTCCTTAGTTTGACTAACTCTAATTAATATTGAATTAAGAGACAATGGAATTCCTAACGAAGATAAACCACTAAGAATTTTTGGTTTGATTTTAAATTGCTTCTGTTGATTTAGAAATTGTGTAGAGAGAAGAAGCGGGAATACTTCACTCCAATGTATGAGATCTTTGCTAACATCTGCTTTAGATAATTTGGAAAGATGATACACCATTCCAACAGATCTGCTTGAATAACCTCGTTGAATCATTGTTTTAGTAAATTCTTCTGATTGTTTCTCAATTAATTCTGATTGTAGTTTAGGAAAGACAAGAATCTTCCCTTTATTTTCTGCGAATTCTTGAATCTTATTCCTGATTTCCTCTTCAAAAATAGCATATTCACCAGTTTTTCTCAAATCCTGAATATGAAGGTCGTCCCCGGTTATCTTATAATCGAAAGAACATACTGGCTTACCTGAAATCAAAACAATATCTTTCTCCACATTTTCCAAAGGCATAAAATCAGCTGAACTCCAATATTCTGCAAGAGGATCATTTGCAGGAAGTATCACAAATTCCTTTTTTTCTTTTGAAGGATATTTTTCTAAGAATTCTGATAGATATCCTAGTTCATCGGATGAAAGAAAAGCTTCATAGCTTGAATTTTCTATGAAATTTCCTCTGATTACTTTCTTATTTTCATAAAGCTCAATAATACTAGTGCTTACTCTCCCTCCAGTTAGATTTAACATATTCATTATCTGTGGGACAGTTATGGGTCCAAAACCTTTGATAGTTCTAAGTATCAACTCTGTTGTGGCAGAGGATTTGCTCATTGAATCTGATTCAAGAACGATGTCCCTGCTATATATCGTCCAATTAGTACCATCGTAAAACATGAACACCTGGTTATTTAATCTCAACTCAGAGAGAATTTCCATCACTTCTTCCTTAGCAAGACCAAATTGTTCTATGATTTTTAACCTTGTAGCGGATCCACTTTCATTCAGAAATTCAAGTACTTTCTTTGTGTTCTTATTCTTATACTCGAAGTCTTCTTTTAGTAAACTATAATAGAAATAAGGAAGATTTTCCTTTCCAATATACACTAGTTTACCTAATTTAAAAGGTGCTTGAACAATGTGTTTATTCTTTACAAGTGAAGGAATAAGAGAAGGGGAATATGTTCTCATTCTTATGAAAAGAGATTCCGTATCTTGAAAGAGAACTGTATTGTTAATTATAGAGATGGCGTGCCCATAATTGATACCTTTAAACTCGTGTGCCAAACCTTGTTTCTCTGCTAAATACAAAGAAAGTTGTTCGAGATTCAATACTATATGTTCTATTGCCATCTATTTCACCAAAGATTGAGTAGGAATGCCATTTATTCGTTCTACGACAATTGACTCAGTCTCACTAGCATAAAATCTAGGTAGTGATTCAATCGCGTTTATGACATAATTATAAGAGCTATCAGCTTGTATCCAAGGAGCTAATACTAGATTCTTAATCGTTGCTCTCTTTTGATTAAAGTCTGCTATTTTAAATTGTGCTGCAAGTTTCTGATTAATAATAACACTATAATTCTCATTTGAAATATCAAATCTTTCTGGAAGATCATATCTCAGACTTAGATGAGTTATATCATTTGGATTCAAGAGATAGTAAAACTGACTTTCTTCTCTTGTTGCTACATCTAATTTTGTTTCTTCTCGTTTTTCAAACATTTCTAGTTCGTCATAATTTTCTTTTGTTATGTAATGGAATTGTACATCATTTTCCACAAATCTACCAACCAGTATCTTTTCTTCTTCAATCAAGTTGGATAGAATTTCTTTGATTCTAACTCTTGTAAGTATTCCAGGAATGGACCCCCTATCAGATATTTGAGCTTCAGTAGTGACACCCATACTATTAACGACATCATAGATGTATCTCATTCTGATAGTATTAACATCTTCAGTAAATTCGAGGATATATGAACTAATATCCCAATATTCCTGAGGTTCGTTCAGATTGTTAATCGATTTTACGCCAATCATCATATTTGATTCAAGTGATGATAAAGCTGCTTTGAGAGAGACACTTTTACCCTCCCATCTATTTGTTAAATCTTGAACATTCACGAATCCTTTCTGTATGTTCTTGAAAATCTCTTGATATGCTGGATCACTCTTTTTTCTTCTTCTTAATCCACTTTTTCTATACCTAGCTAATGAGATAGATAACAGATGCCCATCTTGATAAAGTATCTTCTTTTCTTCCAGGAGTTTGTTAATCAGATAGGTAATAACAACAGGCATTGTTTCTGGAAATCTTGTAAGTATCTCTTCATAACTTATGAAACCAAAATGGTCTACTATTTGTTGCAAGCTTTCTTCATTAAGTGTCTGTATCTCTTTTCTCAACCATTGCTTTTCTAAGATATATCTATCAATAATCTTCTTTGGAAACACTCTTGTGATAGTTTCTCCACCAATTAGAGTATCTTTAACTAATCTGAAACCTGTTTTCACAAAGGTGTCTTTAATCAGTGCATTTGATTTAGATAAAACAGATTTACCGTTTATATCTTCTATTTGAAGACTTAAAACTCTGTGGATTTTTCTTGTGTATCTAACTAGTTCAGCTGCTATCTTTTGTAGTATCAGTGTATGATAAACTACACTTTCATTCAGCTTTAAATCATATATCTGCAGATATTGTCCTTTATACAATTTATACTCAATTGAACCTATAACTTCTCCATCTAGAAGGATTGGATCAATTAATCCTTCACCATAGATATCTCTGAGATGTAACCTCAGACCAAGTTTTGTAAAAGGATCATTTCGAGGAAGGAGTACAACTTTTTCGTCATCCTTTAATGCAGTATTGATGAATTCTTCTTTTATATTTACTATCTCCTTAAATCTCTCAGGAGTCATATAGTAGTTAGTTTCTCTTTCTGTCAACTTCCTTTCAAGTATTTTCTTCTTCTCCAGAAGATGTTTGATTATTTTCTCTATATCACTGTATCTGAATCCTGAGACATGTGTAAGCTCTACAAGTGACACAGGTCCTAAGGATTGAATTAGTTGTTCCAGTATGTAACGTTGACTTTGCTCAAATGTGGGCAGATTACCTGTTGGTAAATATCTTGATGAAAGATCGTAAACATTAGGAATGAAATGTCTAGGAAGATAGGAATCAAAAGTTAATGACCGTCGAATTAGATGTAGTGATTTATCCAATATCATTAAACTTTCTTGAGCAATATCATCATCTATTTCTGCAAACTCCCTAATTTCTCGTTTTGTTAGAGGTCCATACTTCCTCAATGTTGAAAGAATCTTCTCTTCTACTTTAGAAAGCTGGAATGAATCTTTGTATGCCACATAATAATAAGGAAACATTTCTCTACTGACATATGCTAAGCGATTGTGGCTTAATCTACCTTGAATCAGCTCATTCTGGTTGATCAAATCTCTTATCCAATCTATATCAAAATCTTGAATCCTTACTGCTAATGAACTTAAATCCTCTAGCGCACCAAAAGTATTTAGAATCTCCAGAACGTTCTCTTTTCCAATCAGTTTGTTCTTCAGATAGTAATCCAATGTATAATAATAATGAATGTAGTTAATCTCATCTGGAGTTAGAATTAAGGACTCAGGTTTTCGATTACTTAGATTTCTAAGTAGTTCTCTATCTTCTAGTCTGATATACTGTGGTTCAAAACTACCTTCAATAATTTGACCTTTCAAAATTCTATTTCGTTGCTCTAACTCAAGCAGAGCTCTAGTAATCTTCTCTTCCTCTATCTTCAGATACTCGACCACTTGATTAGATGTGGAAGGCCCATGAACTTTGAGATATCGCAAAACAATTTGCTTCAGACATTCTTCAGGGTCTAATCTTTTAGCTTGTTCAATTAAGTTTGAAGGTACAATCTTTGTAGTAAGACCATACTTCCATATGATCCTTCCTCCAGAAAGTTCAAATTGTGTTCTTGAAATAATCAGAGTCTGCTCTATTTTTCCTAATCTTGATTTTACTACATTAATTGTCTCGCTTATTTCTTTAGCAATATCCTTTGCTGACAAAGGGCTTTTCTTTTTCAATAAATCAACAATTTTGGAGTCTAAATCATCCAAATCTATTGTTTTAGCGTATATGTTCCAAAAGGCAGGATAGTCTGCAACTGGGATAGCTCTTCTCTCTTTCTTCCCAATATTAATATCTAGTATTTCACCATTATTATGAAGAGCCAAAGACCAAGCTCTGATTTGCTTGGGATCACCTACACTCAAGTGGTATATACTAGGGGGAACACTTTCTATTGTACCTATTGGAGCTAAAGCTTTAATTGCACTCCTCAGCTGTTTTAGAGAGGATATAGGTAATTCCTCATTCCTATAACTTCTATTATTAAAAATTCTCTTTACTAGTTCTTTGTTGAATAAAATCTCTTTAGTTCCTTCTTTTCCAAATACTTTTGATAAGACTTGTTGATGTAATTCTCTGAGTAAAGCACTTCTATCAGATATCTGCACAATATCAGCTACTCCAAGAAGAACAATACCGTGTGCAATGGGACTTGGGATATCTGAAAGAGGAGCAATATGATATTCAAACTCTCCTTTCTGTAGTTTATCTATTACAATAGTAGAGTTTTCCAGATCCATATAATCTCTTAAAATTTCTCTATATGTTTCTTTAATTACACAGAATGCATCTTGTTCTTTTATGGTTGATAAGATTCTTCGAGCATACATGGATTGTCTTGAGACAGGAATAGTCCTCTTGGAACTTCGTCTTAAAACCATCAAAGCTCGACTAGCAACATGTCTAAATCTTGTTTGGAACAGCTCTGTATTTATTATAGCTTTCTTCAGTATTGGTTCCAGATTCTCTGCAGTTACTAGTTCTGGAAGGAGAGTTGTATCTATTATTTTATCTACAGGTAGCATTAGTAAGAAACCATTGTCATTAACAGCAGATGCTACATCAGCTTCAATTGTTTGGCCTATTGCATAAGCGAAAACTCTTGATAATGCATCATTTACCCTCCTACCATAAAGAGCATGAAATATAATATTCATTCTACCTTGTGGATCAATAAAGGATTCAATTAGAAGTCTCTTATCACTTGGAGTGATATTAAGAATAGCTAACTGTTCCTTGATAT
>JAEOTK010000349.1 GCA_016839875.1 Candidatus Heimdallarchaeota archaeon | reverse complement strand
GATACAATGTCCCTCCTAAAATGAGAATCGTTGAACCAGATGATCAAGCAGTAACTCCATCAGAATTTCAAATACGAGTAAGGTATGATCCCAGATTTGTCAACTATAATACTTTGCAGGTATTTGTAAATGATAAAGTTCTACCTCATAAACTAGATAAAGAGAAATCAATAGCTGTAGTCTCTAAAGTGTTCAAAAGTCCTCCAAAGAGAGCAATTTCTATACTTTTAGAAGCTAGAGCTAAAGATCTTACAGGAGGAGAAATACAAGATAAGATAAGGATTATCTGTGATCCTGATTCGGATGAAGAAGACTATCTAGAGTACTGGGAGTTCAAGAGAGAAGATGATACTTATTGGGGAAAGGAAATGATTGCAGCTTCAAAGCACGCTAGAAGGAATTTGAGTGCAATTAAAATGATCGTGTTAGCATTTGTTCTTCTTGCAGCGAACTATATTGTATCCGTCATCTACCAAGCTATTCTCAAAGCCATCTACTCAAGCTAAAATTGCTAATTTGTCAACCTTTTTAATTGTTTCTTGATGGTTATTATTATAGAGGGTTCACTTCATGTTAAAAAATCGAAAGAATGCAGTTTTTGTTTTAATCGTAATTCTGATTCCTTTGCTGTTTATTCAAACTAGCAATAACGTTCAACCAGTAACTAGTTTAGTTGAAAATTCTGAAAATAGTAACGAAAGTTTAACAGCTTATGACTTGTTCAAACAAGATCCAACTAATCCAACACAGATACTGAAACAAGAAGTAAGAGATGATTCTGAAAACTTAGTTTCATTATCTAGTAATGAAGAAAAATCACAGCCTGAATTACAAGAATATTTGGGACAACAAACAAGTTTCAGGATTGTTCAGTCATTTTTAGTATATCCATATGTATACATAGATATTACTGCTACTTTGGAAAGAATAGGTGCTCATAGTTACATCTATATTCAGAACGGACTAACTCCTGTAATATCTCCACAGACCTGGCTAGATGAGTTTGAAGACGAAATTTATCCAAACAATCTGCAGTATTTCGGCGATCCTGACGGTACTCTTGGTGATATTGATGGTGATCATAATATTACTGTTTTAATATGCAGTATGGATGGAGGTGTAGCTGGCTATTTCAATCCAATTAATGAATATGCTTATCATGCAATAAATAATCCCAATTCAAATGAAAAAGAGATGGTTTTAATTTCTCATGATTATTCCCCAGGTTTAGGTGTTTTAGCTCACGAATTTGAACATTTAATTCACTTTAATTATGACGCTGATGAATTCTTCTGGGTTGATGAAGGATGCGCGGAATATGCCAAGTATCTAAATGGATATCTTGATAGTCACAACAGAACAGCATTTATCAGTAATTTTGAACTTAATCCTGAAGATTCCTTATTGTATTGGAATTATGATAGTGAAGAAGGTAAAGACGTGAGAATAGATTATGGAGGAGCTTATGCATTTATCTTCTATGTTGCAGAAAAATACGGTGACACGGCAATCAAAAATATCGTTTCCGATACAGATACGAGTGGTATCGGTATTGAAGATTCTTTACAAGGTCTAGGGTATTCAATAGATTTCAACGACCTTTATCTCAATTGGATAACTGCGCTTGTAGTGGATGATCCATCATTTGGAGGCGGATTATATGGCTTTATCAATCTTGAGATTAATTTGAATCTTGATTCATCAATTTCTACCTTCCCAAATTATAAAACAGACATAGATCAAAGATATTATGGAATCTATGGAATAAGATTAAACTCTCCTCCAGATTATTTCAAATATAATGCAACAGGACTAGCCTCACACAGTTTAGGTACTTCCATTGCTTTTCATGATGTAGATGGATGGCATGTAAACCAAAGCATAGATAGTGGAGATGTGCTAAGGTTCATAAATGGTACCTTAATGGATACTGCTTATGTGATCTCAAGTATTATGGAAAGCGTAACTCCTGCACTTCCTTCAAGTAATCAAATAGGATTGGGTTACACTGACAAAATAGATTTTTCAATAGAACCAGGACAGCCTTTGACTATAAGTTCAATTTTCACAATGAATTATGTAACTAGTAGTTGGAGCTTTTCATTGTCCGACATCTATATAGAAGATAATAATGGTACTGAAGTGAATGATACAAGTGGAGTAGATGTTTATGTGCAATTTCAATATCAAAGCACTCAAGATATTTACGAAACTTTCGCTATGAGTTATTCTGCATTAGATTTTTGGAATATTGATGCTTCTCTTCAATCATTTGATGAAGATACATATGTTGTTTCAGTCATAGGAACAGGTTCCGAGCAATATGGAAAACGTAATTTAGGAACTATTAATGTGGAACACATCCTAGCTGTTGAAAAACCTTGGGTAACATTGATAACAGATGTTAGCTTAACAGTGACAGTTAATGCTTCTTATACACAATTGAATTCCTGGAGTACATTTTCAGAAAGTGTTGAAACAAGTATTATTCTCTATGACTCGAATGGAGATGTGCAGACTGCAACTCCAATTGAATTCAATCCCGGTACCAATAACTGGGAAAGTGGATCTATTGATTTCAGTACTTACAATGGAGAATATTATATCAAGGTAAGTTTCAAGTATGCTGGTAGAACTGTAAGATCTCCAGAATCTGACAGTTTTATGCTAGAAGGGGAACCTCCAACCACTAATGGTATATCATCACCATTCTGGATAGGTTTTGCAGCAATTCTTCTTCTTGTCATGATACCTATTGTAAAAAAGGGAAGAATCAAATAACCTTTTTTCTTTTCCCTATTTGGAATCTTTTAAATAATAAATCAAAGTAGTGTTTGGTATGAGTCAATTAGAGCTTAGCGACATCTTTTCTGTTGATAGAGAAGGAAAGCCTACAATGAAGATTGTTCTTTTTGGGCCACCTTTAAGTGGAAAGACTAGTATGTTAACTGTTTTTAATGCGCTTAGAAGGATGGAAAATCCTAAAACAATCGTTTCTTCATTAACTAAAATTCAAGATTTATCTGGTAGAACAGTCTTTTTTGATCAAGGTGTTTTTCAAACTCCTCCCTTCAAAGGAAAAAAATTCGATAGATTACGTTATCAACTATGGACAGTGCCTGGAGAAGAACGGCATAAGGTGCAAAGAGACATTGTCATGAAAGGTGTAGATGGAGTGTTGTTATTTCTAAATTTTGAGAGAAATGCAAAAACATTGAACCACAATACAATAAAAGAAGCTAAAGATGTAGTTGGAGAAAAATTCGGTAAAAAAATACCTGTTGTAGGTTATATTAACAAATCTGATTTGTCAAGCGAAGAACGTCTGGATAAGAGAGATATTATAACTAAATTAATTGACGATGGTGCAATTCACAGTGATAAAGCTGCTAATTATGTTATGACAGGAAGTTGCTTGAATGCTAGAAATGATTTGCTATCTATCTTAACCTCTGATTCGAGAGATGAGTATTTCGATGATAACAACAGGCTGAGAATTGATAAGAGACCAGACTCTGTATGGAAGATTGTTCGACCTATTCAGAAACTCACTCAATTAGTAGTTGAACAACGTCTGGAGTTCGTTC
>JAEOTK010000348.1 GCA_016839875.1 Candidatus Heimdallarchaeota archaeon | reverse complement strand
TAACCCATAAAAAAGAAGAACGAGATGAGATGATTACCCAAACACCACCGGATAAGGTTGATGAACCTGGTTATTGTAGGTATTGTGGAAAAACAATTAGGTCAGATATAAAAATCTGTAATGCTTGTAAAAGAAGAATCAACAAAATGGGTAAAATTCAAGGAAATATAGGATAAAAAAAGAAAAAGAGAGTTATGTTTCTTGTCTCTTTCTAGATATTAAAACTACTAATACAGCAACTGAAGGTATTACTGCTAGTATTAAAATTTCGGAGAACTCTCTGATTACAGCATTATCAATTGTGATATCATATATTACACTGGATTCTTTATCAGTCCAATCTGTTGCATTAACAATCAATTGATATGCTCCGTTGTCATAGAGATTAGTATCAAGTACTACTTGTAGGTAAGTATCTGAAACAATCCAGTTTGTACTCCAAGAGCTATTTTTCAGGATAACTTCAATGTCTTGAATCCCTGCTAAATCTGAAGCTGTTACATTAATATATTGAACTCCAACCATAGTTAGAGGACCTATTTCAACTGATAATTCTGGATCTGTATTGTCTATGAAAATATCATAAGTTAATCCTGTTTCTACATCGTTCCAATCTGTCGCATTTATGATTAGTTGATAATCTCCATCATCATAAATAGATGTATCAAGAGCTACCTGCAAATAAGTATTAGAAATGGACCAGCTAGTACTCCAAGTAGTATTTTCCAGAGTTATTTTGATCTCTTTTATTCCTGCATAATCATATGCTGTAGCATTAACGTATCGTATCCCAGTTATATTCAAAGATCCTACTTCAGCTGATAAATTAGGAGCAATCTCATCATATGTTCTATCATAGATATTTATACCTTGAAAACTCCCTATCCAAATTTCTCCTGTAGAAGCGATGTAATCAGCTCTTTTAACAAATAAAGTAGAGAGTCCTTCTGCTTCTGATTCATACTTGAGCTCACCATTAGTATAATTATATACATATAGACCTGAATTTGCAGATATGAAAATTTCTTTCTCTGCTTCATGATAATAGATGTCATTTATTGAAGGATACAATATCTCAGATGCTTTTCCGAACGTAGAAAATGTCTCTGCTATTGGATTGAATATTCGCACGTTTGGATATTGATCTACACCAAACCAGAGATATCCATTTACCCATTCAAGCGATTGTACATTCCACAGACCTCCACCATATCTATCGATTTCTGTTAGAGTTGTAAGATTATACAAAATCAGATATTCATTTGTACCAACGTAAAGCACATCTCTTGTTGGATCCTGTAGAACGATATTTACTTCCAATGTAGTTTTGTCTGTAGTGAAGTTTTCTACATGGTAGGTTCCTAAATTCCAATTGTAGATAATCATTGAACCATTTCCGCCAACTCCTGCATTTTGTGCTGCTGTTGAATAGTAGATTAAACTTTCATTATAGGAAGATGAAATATCTCTTACATACCTATATTCACTCAAAGGAAGAATGGATTCCATGTTTGTTATACCTGTAGTTGCAATATCGTATAGATATCTGTGATGATACATTTTCTGAGCACTGACAAGTAATTCTCCAGCTGTATCTCCACCTGCACCTCCAATTCCTTCAATAAGGTGTTCAACTGAAGTTGGATTTAGTCTATTTGGATCTGTAGGATCTATTCTATCAAGACCTAGTAGTGTTGAAACATATACATATCCATCTGTTGGATTATAATTTACATCTGTTGCCATATTATGTGCAAGACCCATGATTGGACTATTTTCTGTTATTGCTGTGCTAGGTGGTGAATAATCCATTTTTTGAATTCGCTGAACAGTACCCATAATTAGTTCTCCAGTAATTGAATCTAGTCTTATTGTTGCTAGCATGCTTTCAATTGGGTAAGGAGCTCCTGTTACAGTTGCAATTGGATACCCTCCAGGTAAGGAGCCATAGAGAGATTTTGCTATTCCTTCTAAACTTGTTGTATTGAAAACTAATAAACCTGATTCTGCATTTGTTGTATATGGGGAGACAATAAAACCTAATTCTCTATCAGTATCACAGACAAGGTCTAGAAATGCTCTTGAGTAGTAAGGAGTTTGAGTATAGTTGTAAGTTTTAATTGTATCATTCTCGAATAATACTGAAAGGCCGTCACAAATACTTGTTGTATCATTGTATGTTACAATAAAAGTCATTCCAAGAGAAGGATAATATTTAACTAGTTTTGTATAGTCATGTAGAAGTCCATTACTAGTTGTAAACCATTCAGTTGTATTTGAGGTAGTATCGATTTTATATACTCCTACAGAAGTTCCAATATAGGCAAAACCTTCTGAAGAATTTACATCAACTGTCAGCATTTTTACGCTTGCAGCTGGAGGATTGTATCCACTTATATCAGCAAAGACATCTTTAATTGGATCATAAACATACAATCCATGTGATTGAGTTACAATCCATACCAAATGATTGACTGGATCTACATCTATAAAGTCCCCTAACTCGAAATTAGTTGCTACACCTGTTAGAATTGGAGTAGCTGTAAGAGGCTTTTCTGAATAGTTTAGAATATCAACCCCTTGTATTGAACCAATATATAGTAGCTTCAATTCTGTATCGATTTCCAAATTCTGGATTTGTACATCAGTTAAACCGATTTCATCAGTGTAAACTGTTTGGTTTGATAAGTCATCTCTTTGGATGAGAGCTAAACCTTCTGGTGCATTGGTAAAAATTAGATTATCTTCTTCACTAACTGCTAAACCAACGTGACCAGGAGGTCCATAAATATGTTCAAAAGCTTCATCTCCATTTTGTTGGAGAGACCTTTGAGAGCTATTATCATTTATCACTGCATTAGATATATTTACTCCAGAGGGAAAACTAGAAAAAATTAACAAGGTTAAAATACTAAGTAATGTTATTTTTCTTTTCATATTCTTTATTTAAAACAGAACAATATAAACCTTAACAATATCGGCAAAATACCTTAATTTTGTAACTTTCAGCCTTCTAGTTGAAGATTTTAGTTGCATTCTCAACAAGAGCTTTTACAATTCTTTCTCTTTTCAGAAGAGTATGCTCTAAATTAAACTGAATCCACCTCTTCTTTGAAAAAGCAACTCTCTTAATCTCAATAACTCTATGCGGAAGTAATAGAATTAAATCTTCGATTTTGAGATCATCTTTGAAGTCCATCACTTTCTTTAAATCTTCCTCTGATAATCTCTCTCTTTCAGCTAATTCTATGAATTTATTTGCTTTAAGTTCTATCTCTGATAATTTCTTTTGTCCTAAGAACACATCATATTTCTCTTGCATAGCTAGTGTAAACAATTTTGGATATCTTATCTCTTTTAATATAGCTCCATATCTTGTAAATTCAACTATAATTTTCCTTTTGAGTGACAGTTGTTTTAGAATGAATATTACTTCTTCTAACGCTATACCTACATCAAGCGCAACAGTTTGCAGATTTACTTCTTTATCATAATCAAGTTTTTCAATAATTAACCTACGTTTAGCAATAGTTATCAGCTGTTTTCGTATTATCAAATGGTAGATAATCCAAAATGCTTGAAGGAAAAATACACCACTTAATAAAGCTAGAAATCCAGAAATTGAATCAAATTTTCTCCATTCTAATTCTGATGGACTTCCTGCTATTGCTTTCCTAAAGAGAGTTAGGTTAATCGGTTTATCATTTGAAAGCAAAAAGACTTTCAGTACAAACTGTGAAATTGTGCTGTATAACAGAACTACAAAGACAAGAATCAGTTCGGTTAAATCATAAGAGTATCCAGTAGCAATTAGTGAAAAGATAAAACTAGTAACAATGATTGTGATAGTTCCAAATCGGAGAAGGAAGGTGTAAGTTCTATGTTTTGGTTGAAGTCTGAAAATGAAGAAATATGTATTTATTATTGCAAATGCGGCAATAGGGATGATAAGAATTAAGGACCATAATTTTAGATTCAAATAATAATAAGAACCGTTTTGAATTATGTCAAAGAAGAAGGTCATTTCAGCCAAAGCAAATGCGAAGGAGAGAAGAGTAAATAAGAAAAGTACACCTTCAGAGATATACATATACAGATGAAATCTTGTATTCGGTTCTTCTAGAATAGGAGAAATATCTGTTTCTTTTTTCTTAGGTTCAACCACGAATCTTTCATTTTCTATATCTTTCATTTTTTCTGAAGGAATGGATTCTTCTTCTTCAAAAGGCATGATAATATTTGTCACTTCATTCTATTTAAGGACATCCAATTAAATCTCATTTTTAACTAATCAACCGACATAAAACTTTTGGTTTAGCTCATCTAGCTTTTTAAATGAATTTCTGGATTAGTCTATTGAGCAGACATGGCTTACATTACTAGAATCTGGATCATACTTTCATTAGTAGTTTCCATCTCACTCGGATCAAATATTCTAGTGTGTAAAAGCACCGATCTGCTCACTATATCACACAACTCATCACACACCGGAGGGGGACTTTCAGCAACCTTAGGTCAAAATGTGACCTTTGAATACAATGAAACTCTTTTAGAAAGTTCCCTCCCACTTTCCATCTCAAATTTGAATCTATCTTACTATAACGAAGTTCAATTGAACTTTATTGTAAATGGTGATCTTTCAACCAAATCAGGTTTATCTATAACCTTCATAATTGAATCTGTTGAGATTGAAGTTGTAGTGGAGCAAAACTATCAAGATTCTACAGAATATCAGATAAGAAAAGGATTTACACTCGAAGAAGAAATTTCAGGTGATAGAGAAATCACAATCCAATTCGAAGGTAGAGCAGCTTACAGCGGGAGTGGAAACATTACTATTCTGTCTGGCACTTCGTTCAATGAATTACCAATAGTAGAAATAGATGAAGCACAACAAAATATCACAGTTTCTCCAGACAATTTCATGTTCGAGGGAGTGATGTTAGGAGCAAAGGAATTTAGAGTAATCTCAGCTCTACGATATAATTACAACGATTCCTACTCATTTAATTTCACAATTACATTTTCAATTAATGATTTTACATCATTTGGCAAGGAACTGACCTTATTAGTCAACTCTACAGAACAAGCATCTTTTCTATTTGATGAAAATGAGGAAAATATCATCCATGGAGAAATAAATTTAGATGAAGGATTCAACATTCTCGAACTAGTGTTTCAAATAGATTATTGTATAGATATAGTAGAAATTAGTGAACTGAAATTCGAAGGAAAAGCTGTCGAAGGAGCAGTCAAGGAAGATGTTTTCTACGAATTGACTTGGACAGATGGGATAGATGAAGAAGTAGATATTTCATCATTCAAACCAGTTTCTAGTGGACCAGAACAAATTCTTAATCTAAGTCTAGCTTTGAGTTTTGAAGGCGCTTCTGTTTTCTCAGGAATTGTACTTCAAGTCATCCAAGATTCAACTGTCTTAGGATCTGATGTGATTTCAATGAGCAAGCAGACTCCTGAAACACAGATAATTAATCTTGTAACGTATACAGACAATTTCAATTCAGGACTTTACATAAAATTCCTTGGAAATGCTATGGGGACTGGAAAAATATTCATCTATCAGTCCAGTTCTGTCACTCTACAGAACATAGAATACGTCACAGAGCAGAAATATGAAAAATTATTAGAGAATCATATAGAAATAGAAACATCGTCCTATGGATCAACAATCAAAACCTACTATGATGTTATCTATATAGAAAATGCTTCAAAGATGTTCAATGTAAATCTTTCATTCAGCTTATCATATCTTGATTCGAATTTTGAAAGCTTAACAATATCCTTCAGAGTAAATCATATCTCCTTACTATCACAGACTATTTCATC
>JAEOTK010000054.1 GCA_016839875.1 Candidatus Heimdallarchaeota archaeon | reverse complement strand
GTCTCAGGTGTAAATCCCTCTCGGGAATAGATTTCTTTTAACTGATCTTTGTTTGGATACCAAGGTTTCCATTTCCAATCTACCATAACTTCGAGAACTAATTTTTCAAGTTCTTCTAATCGTGATTCATCATAAGTTTTGAATTCTAACATTCCATTTCCTCCAATTATTAATGAATAATATTTTTCACAACTCTATTATTACATATCTTCACATTATAGATACTTATAAGCTTTCTCATCTCATGCGAAAGCTTATTAATGCATAAGAAAGCTAAAAGAATAGTAGTTAATCTTGGTTATAGTTGAATGAGGAGAATTCCATGAAAGTCAAGGATGTAATAGATCCTAATTTTAAACAAAAGTCAGTTATTCTTGTTGAAGATAAAAGAAGATTAGATACAGTAACCAATCCAATTTACTTACCCATATTAGAGTCATTGAGAGAAGGATACAAAACTGTAAAGGAGATAGAACAAGATTATGCAAACTTCATTGAAGTCCAAGTAAGGAAACAGATTAAAAAGGATGAAAAAAAGGTTCAGGAATTAGTAAAACAACGAATGCGTTCAGATAAATCTCTTTACCGATATATACAAGACCTGATCAAAGCTGGTTTTGTTGTTATGGTTGGGAAGCGAATAGATAAACCCATGATAGAGAAACTTTATGCTAGAACCGCAAAACTATTCCTCAATGACACTTATTATGAAAAACTAATTTGTACTTCAGATGCTGGAATAGAGAGTTTATCATCCTTAATTAAATTAGTTTATGGAATCTCTAAACCTGATTTCAATTTTGTGAAGGAATTTCTTTCCCAAATGGAAGTTTCATTCAAGGAAACAACAGATAAGCTGTTTAAAGAGAAACCCGAAGAATATGTAGAAATCGTCGAGAAACTTTCTTTGAAAGATGTAAATGCAGTTCTACAGACTATATGTATTGTAGATTTGATTAATAATCAAGATAATTACAAGAAATTACTTTCATCCATTGAATAAATAATCAATAATGCGATTAAAGGTGAAACTATGAAAACCAGGGTAGCGATTGTAGATTACGATGGTTTTGATCAAGCCATTAATCTAATTGGAGGAATTGACAATCTAAATATTCCTGAAAAAAACGTCACAATTAAAGTTGGAATTTATAATTCAGAAACAAAGATTTGCACTACAGTTAACACACTTAACTCAATTGTTAGATCGTTCAATAAAGTAGAAGCCATTCGAGTAGTTGAATCCGATAGTGGTGCAGGTCCAGGTTTGGAACGTTTGAAAATCTGGGAAGAATGTTATAATAATGAAGTAATCCCATTTAATCTCTCTCATGATACCAAAACAATAGAAGTAAATGTTGCTGGTGAAATGGTTCCTCTTTCACATGTATTATTTAAACCAAATATCTTTGTCAGCACTCATGTACCAAGAAGATACGAAAATACTGGAGATGAAGATCTCATGAACTTGGGGTCCATAATCAAAAATTTGCTAGGTTTGGTTCCAGATAAGAAAAAGTTTAGGTTCCATGATAGATTACCACTAGCTCTATTAGATATGTATGAAGCTGTTGGTGGTATAGATTTTGCAGTTTTAGATGCTGAAAGGGTTTTTCTAGGTAAAGAACACAAAAGAACAATTGTTACTCTTGACAAGCTCATAGTAGGAGAAGATGCTTTCGCAGTTGAAGCAGTTGGAGGATATTTGGTGGGTTTTGAACCTACAGAAATGCCCGTACTACAAGAAGCTCGAAAGCGAGAATTGGGTGAGATAGATATCAACAATATTGAGATTATTGGAGATGTTAAAACACCAAAACAATTGGTAGCTCAAGCATTTGAAAAATTATGATGAAAATACCTACCTATAGTCTAAGTCTCAAAAGGTTCTAGTAAGCTCTTTTCACATTTGTTGCATTTTTGATCAGAGATAGTGACTTGATTATTACACCACCAACAGTTGAATTTCTTATCTTCTAGTTCAGCTCTGTATTTACTTATTGTTTTTAGTTCGTTGTCACTAAAATCGAATTCCTTTAGTTCGCTAAATTCAACATTGAAAAATTCTTGAGCAATCATCTTTAGATATCTTCTCCTCTTTAAAATCCAGTAGTCTGGTCTCCAGTATTGCAAGAAAATTCGTTTGAAGAGTTGTTTTCTTCTCTTTGTTTTACGAAATTGATAATTATCTACTAAGTCCCAAACTTCTGAGTTATCAAGCTCTTCATGAGCAAAGATATGCAGAAATGGATGTTGTTTTCCCCTATTATCATACGAGAAACCCTCTATTGAAAGTTCCACTCTTGAATAATCAGTAAGTACCCACTCTGCAGGTAAACTAAAAATTAGATGAAAACTGCCATGAGATTGTGCTAAAAAGCTTTGAGACAAATCCTTTTTGAAGGAAGGATATTTATCTGAAGCTTCAAAGTATTTTTCGTAGGTGAAGGGTCGAAATTTCTCTTTCTTGAATTCGATACAGATGGAATCCAAACTTAGATGACCCCAAGTGTTTCCTGCATTTTTTATAATACCATCTAGTCGAAGTATGAAATTATCTTCATCCTTCTTATATTTATTATCAGCTTTGATTTCCTTTTCTAAATCAGTAGTTTTTACATCAAAAACCACAAAATTCGCTTTTTTAGTTCGGGTTCTATACCATGTATAAAATATTGCAAAAACAGCTACTATTAATGCCAGACTGGCAATAATCAATATTCCATTGGTGTCCATTCTTTCCCGAATCCATAAATTGCTCTTACATTAACAAAACTATAGCACTTATAAATCTTTGAGAGCTGAACATTTTCCTACATTTTTTTGCTGGGTTTTTATACTGTTTTGCCACTCTGTGTACCGAAACTAATCATGGTAAAGACATGGAAAAGAGACAAAGAGGGAGAGGATGAAACTTATCAGATTATGTTAGATTCTGCAATCAATACAATTCAAGAAGGAAATATCTCTCCTGCAATACAATTGTTGAAGGATATAGTAAAAATCTATCCAGATGATGCTCTACCTTATCTTTACTTGGCTAATCTTTATTCTATACAAGATGAAAAAGAAGCAGCATTAGGTAAATATGAGAAAGCTTGGGAGATGAAAGATAATCTTCAAAACCGTACTCACCTTATTCCTTACCAAACCATTTTCCTGTTACTCACCTTTGAACCTATTCCGATTGACCGGTTGAAATTTTGGTTGAATAGAGCTTCAAATTACCATGAGTTGTATGATTTTGATAGTAGGCTGATAATTAATCTAGCTAGGAATATAGTAGAAGGAGAAAAATACCAAAGAAGGAATATTCCTAAGCATCAATGATTTAATTCTTCTATTTCTTCTTTCTTAGAAAATTATACCAGCTTTTGATATCATTTTCCAACCAATTAGCATTGGGTCTACAAGCATAGGACCACTCAGGATAATCTACTGCAAAGTATTTAGGTAAATCGGGATGATCTAGAGTACGTTTAATACCTACTTTCTGCTTAATTTGATCCTGCAGAAAAGCTACTAGGTTTTCATAATATAATCTAAGATTTCTTACATATTCTTTCTTAACAGGATCACCATGACCAGCTATAAAATGATCTACATCCATTTTCTCCCATTCTCTATACATTTCTATTGTATCATGAGATGACCTGATTAGTTGAGGATAGGTAGCTATAAGATTATCACCAGTGCAAAGTGTTTTCTCAGAAGGAATATGAACAATAGCTGAATCAGATGTGTGGTTTCCAATAACTTTGAAGATTATTTGATGTTTTTCGGAACCTATTCTTAGTTCCTCCTTGACTGTTATAGTGGGTAAAAATAATTCAGCATTTTCAATGTCTTCAGCAAGCTCTGCATCTTCATCTTTATAGCTGATAGCTCTTTCGATTCTTTCTTTTTGACTAAGATAGCCTTTGTAAGCTCGTCTAAGAGCAGTTATGCCTTTCTTTGATATAACAACATCAACATCTTTGAAAGCTTTCATTGCTAAAATATGATCCCAATGTGAATGAGTTAACAATAAATGACTAGTTTTTTTCTGAAAACGTTGTTCCATTTCTTCACGAAATTGAGCAATAGCTTTAGTATAAACTCCACAGTCAACAAACACCAATCCATCAGGTAAAGAGATACAGGTAATTGTTGCTGTTTGAGGGGCATCGTTATATTTACTTCTAGTCTTATCTAGAAAATTTGCAACTACAATATTGTCTGTTACTTCTTGTATTCGCATAAATGTTTCAAAGTTTGAACATTAATAAGCATTAAGTTTACAAGCAGTGTATGCTTTTTCAAGAAAAGAAAAATACTGCCTGAACAGGAAGAGATTCTAACTCGAAGTATTTTGTTCAATCCCTTCATTAAAATTAATCCAATTTATTTTGTTCATCATTAAATCGACATCTAATCGCGGAGAAATGTCTTTGGTTGCTATACTCTGGAAACGAATGACAAACCATTCAAATGAAACTACGAAGTTTATTTTAGCCCATAAACGAAGTACAATGTCAAAACACAATATAACAAACAAAGCAGCTAGCATAGGCCAGTGAACAGAATAATTTCCAAATGTTCCTTGTTGAAGGAAATTTATTGATCTAAAAGGACTTACAATTAATGTTAGTAACCATCTTCCAAACATTTCGTAGATTTGCAGACAGAAGACAGACAGAGAAACCATTGACCATAATCTGAAGTATTTCACAACAGGATTTCTAGCGAATTTATCAGCTCTTCCTCTAAATTCAACAAATCTGAAGAAAAGCATAGTTACTATCAATTGTAATCCCATTTGTAAGAAGAAACTAGCAATAGATGGACGACCTGTTGGTAGGAATTTAAATCCAAGAATCAGCATAATAACTCCACAAATAACCATTGCAAATCCTATAAGAGAACCCCATTTAGTTATTTTTTTTGAGGGATTTTCTTTAGCTAAAGACATACCAATTATTGAACCTACAAATGATGCCCCAATACAGGGAAAAAGAGGTAGTTGGTCCCCTACTAGCCAAACAAGGATAAATGTTTGAAAGGAAGCATTATGCGTTTGAACATACTGATCCGGCCATTGTTTAGCAAAATAATCTATACTATCAATAGGCAATGTCTCAGGAACAAGCCAATTCATTTGATCTACCCATTGATGGGCAAAAGGAGTTATTATAACAATTCCCAGAAAAACAGCACAGTAAATAAGTAAATTTCTTTTGTACAATTGACTTCCACCTTTTCTCATTAGGAAGAAATGTATAATTGAATTAATGATTGTACTCCAACCTATTATTTGCAAAGCTTTCATAACAAACAAAGCTCTCCAAGCAGGATAGAGATTAGTCCAATCGCCATCTCTAATAGCGTAACCTAGATACCCATGCATACCAATAAAGCTCTCAGTTAACCAACCAATGAATAAGATTCCAAATCCAGTGAATAACTGTTTGTAAAGAGAGATTCTTATGTCAGCACCTTTAAGTGCTCGTTTTGTCATGCTGAAGGAATTAACTGAAGCAGAAACTAAAATAAAAAATGTAGCCCAACTCCCCAAAACAATCAAAACTAATAGAAAAATAAGCACAGGGATAGGAAAGGAATAGATGTTATCAAATTGATCTGCAACCCAAGTATAATCATACATATGAGTGGAAGCATGAAAAAAAATCATCATCCATATAGCAGCTCCTCTCATAAAATCTAAAGAAACAATTCTTTTTTTGGAATCTTCTGTGTAATATCTCCCAATTTCTGTATCAGACAATTTTCTTCACTGGTTGCAAAGCTGATATATTATAATTCAGTTATTTTTAATTGTTTTTCAGAAAGGTTATAAGTTAAATAATCAAAAGAAAAATTCTGCCTGAACAGGAAGGGATTCTAACTCGACGCTTCTAGGGTTTGGTTGGGGGTTCTGGCAGACAGAAGATGTCTAAAATTCAGACATTATCTGATTCTGGGGGATTTAGGCTTAGGAGGTCTTATACTAAGCCCAATGGGGGTTCAAACCATCTAAAAAGGGGTTCAACCATAGTTCCCGAGTTTATTCCCTTGGGCAGGGCCGAAGCATCGGATACTCTTCCTGTTCAGTTTACAGTTTGTTCCCTTTTTTCCATTATTATTTGAACAACCCATTGACCAATATATTTTCTCCTCCGAACTATATAAATGTTTTTCTGACTGTAACGGGGGCCTCTAAAACACGACATTAATCGAGAAATAGCCATTTTTAGAAGCTTCAAGCGTTTCGATGATTCCAAAGTTGAAAAATAATCCAAACCTTTCAGTTTTTTCACTAAGTTTCCAAATCAGTAGTTTTTCAGCATCACAGATGGCTGTCTCTTGTTTTATCCATTGTTTCCTCTCTTATCAATCTTGTACTTTCTTCTATTCTTCCTTGAATAGTTGAAGTAACATTATTGAATTGATCCTCATCAAAATCAAAATCAAATATTTTAGAGATTGCCACGATTATTTGTTTTGCTGAATAATAACTAGTTATACCAGGATCACATTCTGCCAACAATGCAAAACAAGATTCGAATCCTTTTGTATCACATATTTCCAGTGTTTCAACTGGAGTACCGTATACTATCCCTTCTTCCAATATTTTTACTCCTTTTTCCTTGATAAAAGATAACATCTCATTATTGGAGGATATTGCATAACACTCTGCTGAATTATTTGGATCTTGTATGACCGGCAAACCTCCAACAGGAACAATATGTGAAACATTGTTCTTAATGTAAAAATCAATAAGCATTCTAAGGAAGTCAGGTATACTCCCATAAGTTAGGGGTATTTCACAAGTCAGCAACGCTATTTTTTCTGATTGAAATAGTCTTATTGGATGTTCAATCATTCCATTCTTTATTATTGCTACTGGCGGAATAGTGTTAGAATGAACAACCCCTACTTGCTCCATTTTCAAGGAGTTTATTAGAAATGTCGATACTATAGTTCCTACTGCTCCACTTCCACTAAATGCTTGAATTAGTGGTTTATCTTTAAAATCTACTTTAGCTATTTCATTTATTCTATTCATTTTTACGCCCTTTTGTTTTTCGTTTTATTGCAATTATTATAAACACACTCACACCCAAACCTGTTATAAATCCTGCAAAATCAAATGGTGTTTGATTTGTATTGTAATCTTCATATGTAGTTATGTTAAAACCTGCTAACTGCAAATACTCTATTGCTTTATTTATGCTAAAATCATATGTTGTTACACTGGGATGATAATAATCTACATAGTATTGAGACAGAGGTGTTTCTGTTATATTATATCCATCGTTATGAAGAGCTGAATTTAAAGAGGGCTTATCTATTGCATGAGCAATGGCTTTTCGAATTGCAAGTGCTTTTGAGACACCAGTTTGGTTTGTTGGTACAAAATTGTTGTCTGACCCAAAAACTGAATTTTCCAGATTAAAAGCTAGGAAAATAATAGAATCTTCAACAGCATAATCAACAAGGATATTTGGTTCCAAAGTAACTTCTTCTTCTTTTGATGGGTGTTTTCCTAAATCAGCTAGGTCTAGTACAGTGCCATCTCTAAGGTCGAATATCATTGAGTAGTATTCTGGATAAGTTTGTAATTCCAGAGTTTCAAAAACTAGATTTGTAGTTTCTCCTGATTTAACTCCTACTCCATGCCAATCGTCGAAGCGATTAAGAACAACTATTCCTAAATCTATGTTGCTTTCAGTTGAATACTTGTATTTTCCAGTTCCGAAAGGAGCATTACAGAATGTTTCCCATTCATCAGAATTAGCGACCGTTGCAATTGGGTCATCTGATGGATTCAGGTAATGTTTTGGAAGAGGATATACAGAAAGATCTTCTAGTGCAAAAGCGTAGGGATCATTATCTACTGTTGTTGAGTTCGAATCTATAATCAATTCTACTGTTGTATCATTGAACTCTTCGTACGATTTTATCCAATCAAATAATTCGTAATTAAGATTAGTTTCAAGACTCCTCAAAGCATCTAGAGTAAACATTAAGTCATCAATAGTAAAGGGAACATGAAAAGATGTTTCTTCTGGATCTGGCTGCCATTCTACTCCACTTCTAACATGCAGATGAAGTGTAGTTCGATTGATAAATTCCCAATTATCAATCAGTCCAGTTTTAGTCAAGGAACCCTTTTCGTCAATTTCTATTAATTTATCCATAATTATTGATACAATTGTTTTCTCAGCATCCTCCCTCATTGATAATGGGTTTAAATCAAACCATCTGCTTATTCCTGCTTTGAAAATAGTGCTTTCAGTTTGTCCTTCCCTTAAACCATTAAAGTACATATATGGAAGACTGTGTGATAATCCCAATTCAGCAGAAAAACCTGCTACATTCCCCCAATATGCAAAGGTCCTTACTGGTGTAAATAGTGGAACCATCGGTAGAACGTTATTCATTAGATGTTCCTGCAAATCACGGAAATAATTCTTTCTTGTGTAAAAATCAGTTTCTTGAGTTATATTCTCAATAAATTCATTAGTTTGTCCTTGATCAATGCTATCTTGAAAATTGAAAACATTAAGTGAGGCTCCTGGTTTGAAGAACAGTTCTAGATGAGGAGCATTCTGTTGTTCTATCTCAATAATCGCTAAATCAAAACCCTTTGAGCCAAAAACCGTATCAAGAAAAGTACTATACTCCATAGGATAATCAACGACTTCTATACCTACTTCCTGAATATCTTGAACTATAGCTTGTGCATAATCCGAATAATATAATTCTTCGGTACCTTTAGTGAAAAATCTAATTGAGGTTTGAAATAATCCTTTACCATTGCTTGTTCTAGGACCTAAGAAGAAAGTTAAACCAAGGACAACAGAAACTACTACGAAACCTATGAAAACATATGCAATTGCTTTGTTCAAGGAACTTTCAGTACCACTCATTTATTTCATACCTACGTGTTTTGTGCAGAAGTGTTTATTAAGTTACTTTTTTGTTGAGGCTTCAATTTAGAGTATTTTTTTCTTCCTACTCTCATAGCATTTAGGATAACCAGCAGTGAAGCTCCCAGATCTCCAAAGAGAACAGCTAACCAGAGTAGAGCATCACCCAATAGATTACTTACAGAGGGTATTGCAACGCTAAGAAATACTAAAACAAAGAATGAGAATTTTATAAATAAAGAAAGAAACACATTGATTTGGATGGTTCTCTTAGTTTGTCGACTTAGTTTGAAGAGATAAGGAAGACTGTAAAGATCATCAGAGGAAAGAACGATATCAGCTGTTTCTATGGCTATTGCAGTTCCTGATGTACCCATTGCAATTCCAACATCTGAAAGTGCCATAGCTGGAGCATCATTTATTCCATCTCCAATCATCGCTACTGAGTTGTATTTCAGTTTTAATTCTTTAACATACTCTACTTTTTCTTCTGGTAGAAGTTCAGCTACATAGGATATTCCCAATTCAGCTGCTATTTTCGATGCAACCTCTTCATTGTCACCAGTTAGCATTACTAGTTTATCGATTTCATTTTTCCTTAGTTCATTTAAGGCTCCCTTTGTTTCTGGTCTTAGTTCATCAGACATGTGTATGTGAGCAATTACTTCCTCAGTTGTCATTACATAGCTTACTATACTCTCACTTTCTTCACAGTCTAAATTACATGTATCTAATCCTATTACTTCATCAACCAGTTGTTCATTTCCAATATAATACTCTTTATTCTTTCTACTTCCCTTTATACCCTTACCTGGTAAAATCTTCACTTCTTTGTATCCTAATAATCTTACATTATTCTCTTTGCCATGTTCAATAATAGCTTCAGCTATTTTATGCTCAGAATGATTTTCAAGACTATAAGCTAGTTCAATAATCTCCCTTTCACTAAAACCAGTTGAAGGTTCTATTTTGTAAACTTTCAGTTTTCCTGTTGATAGAGTTCCTGTTTTATCCATAGCTAATGCTTCAACTGAAGAAAGAATCTCGAGATATTTTCCACCTTTGATCAATACTCCCCTCTTTGAAGCTCTAGTTATTGCTGTTACAACAGTAATCGGTGTAGATAGAACTAAAGCACAAGGACATGATATCACTAGGATTACAAGACTATTGTAAAACCATTCATTGAATACAACCATTTCGAAGGGTATGTTCAGGAATACTCCTGGTATTAAGAAAACTAATATCGCAACTGAAACCATTATCGGAGTGTATATCTTTGCAAAACGTTTGATGAATTGTTCTCTCTTTGATTTCTGTTGTTCAGCCTCTTCAATCAACCTTGTAATTCTAGCAACAGTACTTTCATTTGGCATACTTGTTACTCTGATAATAATATAGCCATCAATGTTGACTGAACCAGAGAATACTTTATCTCCAACTTCTTTGAGAACAGGTATAGATTCCCCTGTTATTGGACTCTGATCAACATAGGTATTTCCCCAATCTAGTTTTCCATCAATTGGGATTCTTCCTCCAGGTTTTATACTTACTCTATCACCTACAATGAGCTCTTCTATCGGAACTTCTTCATGCTTTCTACCTTTTATCAACTTAGTTGCTGTTGGAGGAGTTAAATCCATAAGCGATCTTATTGACTGCCTTGCTCTATCCATAGAATAAGCCTCCAAGAGTTCAGCAACAGAGAATAATACAACTATCTCTGCAGCTTCAGGCCACTCTTGAAGTATCATTGCTCCAATTATAGCTATTACCATTAACAGATCTATATCGATGGTTTTTGCTCGTAAAGAAGCAAAAGCTTTGATATAAACTGGAATCCCTCCAATAACTATAGCTGGAATGAAGAAGAATAATTCGTAATATTCTGGTAAAACTCTATCAAGACCTAAAGCTAGTATTAGAAAAAAAGTCCCAATAATCGCGAATAAGAGATTCTTGTTATGTTTAATATTAAAGAATGAAGTTCTTTGATAAGAATAATCAAAAGTGTATCCAGTTTTCTTTATTGTTTTTATTATATCTTTTTCAGATATTTCTTTGTTCTCATACGAAACAATAATCTTGGTGGAAACGAGGTTAACATTAACATCCTGAATTCCAGGGGTGTTTTGAAGGCTCTTAGTTACTTTGGCTACGCAATTAGCACAATCCATTCCTTTAACTACACCCCGTAATTCAGACATTGTATTCACTAAAAATAAATTTGAAAAACTATTAAGAGTTATCATACAACAATTTTATTTCTGATTTTTTTGTTTTAAATAAAATAAGAGTAAAAGAAGAGAAATATGCGTTAGAAAACAGATTTCATTTCTTCTTCTTATTGTTCTTTTCCGTTAATTCCGTTTCGACTAGTTTGTCCTCTTTTTCTTTCTGTCCTCTATATGTTATATAGCTTGCAAGCAAAAGTAGAGCAGCTGTCACAACAAAAATTATTGCTAAATACCAATAACTGACATCTGCCAGCTTATCTTGCTGTGCAATTAGTAAAGCAAGGAAGGGTATCAATAGTATTCCTGACGAAACAGAGAACACTATTTTGAATTCTCGAATATCATAGATTACGCCGATTAGCATTCCAATTAAAGCTAAATTAAATACAAGACCAACTTTCATCACATATGGATCGAATGGAGAAATAAAAGCGATAATACTTTCTCCAATAAGCCCTATTGTTACCGTTGTTATTATGTGAAATTCGTTCTTCGTTCTTAAGTATAAGATCATGCCAACTACCATCATTACTAGCATAATACCAGTGACAATACCAAAGGCGGACCACTCAATAATTTGAGAAGGTGGTGTAATGAAGAATGCACTCACTGCAACTGATAAAGCACCAAGAGCTGAACTGAATCTCATATTGTGTCTCTGACTCATACCATAGAAGACTATCCCTAGTATCATTGGTACAATACCATAGTAATCGAAAGTAGTTGATATAATAAGTGAAAAAACAAATATTGGTATAAACAGTAGAACATTTACTACTTCTGAACGTGGAGTATCTGTTTTTACGAGAGTATATTCTATAACTACTGATTCTAGAACTATGAAGAGTAGAACGGTGAATATGTTAAAGAAGATGTATGTGAGAATTTCAGGTACGTTGAATGCTTGTGTTGATAAGTCTGCGAAATCTAATGTACCAAAAATCACAGAGCCCACTACTATTAGTAGAGTTTGAACTACAAGTATATGGAAAATCATACCACTGTTAGAGTATTTCTGCTTATACTGGAGAAAGGCTGACAGAAGTATAAAGACTAAATATGCAGGAAAAGCTGTTAGACAGAATCCTAGTAATTCTCCAACTGATAGCAGAGAACCAACATTGAATATCTGTCCAATGCTTATGGTAATCAAAGATGTAGCAAACAGAAACATCAGAAAGAAATCAACATTTCTTTCAGGTTTTATTCTTGTCAGTTGTATTGACACCATAACTCCAATTTGCCATAAAGTAAATAGTAATAGTGGGAAGTATTCTGGAAGTCCAGCAAAGAATGACATGTCTTCAATAAACGTCGACAGTATAATTCCCAAACATCCAACTAAATACGCACTGAAAGTTGCTAGCGGATATTTCGAATCAAACCATCCAATTGAAAGAGCTATTATGTATGCGATGAATGCCCCAAGAAGAATTCCACTTATTAGAGATTCTAAAAGAGCAATTCCTGCTGTATATTTACTAGTAAATACAGGTATTATCATTATTGAAATCAAAGCTGGTAGTACAGAGAGAGAATCAAATTTCTCCTTGAACATGATCACTAAAGATATTGCTGCGGTCGCTAAGAGAATCGAGATGTAATAGTATACTGAAACAATCCTTGTTCCAGCAGTGGCTAGAGTTAAAATCTGTATCATAATAATGAATCCAATACTAGCATAGTAATTGATCTTTGGTGGGAGTTCTTTCGCTTTCCCAACGAACCGGTTGATCAGGAAGATAACGGGTCCTAGAATCGTTCCTATAACGAGAAAAATAAAAATCAATGGTTCATATGTAGTTGTTGTAACATAGAAATTAGCAATGATAGCAGCTAAGGTTGTTAGAAATAAATCTATAGGAAATTCGACAGTGATGTTAACATATTCCTCTTCTTTGTATCTCCATGTATTATACAAGTAAATACAGATCGGATAAACAACCAAAATAATCGAATCAATAGCAATGAATAATCCTAATTCAGGACTATTTCTAAGACTGTATGCTGTTAAGATAAGCATGGTTGCAGCGAGAACAGTTGTCCCTATTCTTGTCCACCATTTTTCATCCTTTATTGAAACAGATAGCAATGTGAGAGTCGGTATCAGGAATACTATAGGTAGCAACCAATCTTGTCCATAGACTGATGGTGCTCCAGGAAACGCAAAAAGTGAAATTATCTGTATCACATAAATTATCACAGGGAATGCTAGGTTGTATCTTTTTGAGAATACAGGTACAATTGATGCAGCTATTACAACACAGAAGGTTGTGAATATTGCTAGATTTGTTGATACTGCACTCAGACTTGCTGGGATAGAAAGGAATACAAGTGAGATTACGAAGATTCCAAAGATTTCTTCTGTCCAATTCTTTTCAGTTTTCCTAGTGAGAAAGAGGTTAAAAATCCATATTGCAATTGATATAAAGATACCAGCAACAATGAAGTAATTTATTAATTCATCATTTTGAATATACCATAAACTAGATGTTAAGGCCAGAATGGATACAACATTTAGTTGTGATAAACTTGTTCTGTCCTCTTCGAGTTTGAAAGGCAATTTATCTAGCGTTTGTAAGATAGAAAATATTCCTATGATTATTGAAACTACAATTATCACAATCTCGCAAATTGATCGAGGGAGTTCTCCTATTCCAAAGAAGCTTAATATGAATAAATTCATTGCTCCTAAGAACATTATACTCGCTGAAGTAGTTACAACAAACTTCTGCTTCCTCAAGAAGAATAGATTAACTAAAGGTGCGATAAATAGGAATGCAAGTCCTACTGAGAGTATTATTTCATAAACTTCAGAAATTGTTGTTTTAATTACAGTATCAGAGAATAAACGAATGAAAGACCCTTCCACAAATAAGATGCAGATTATACTCTGACTTACTGTTGAAACTGCTTTCTTTACTCTCCAGGTCATTGTTAGAATTGCAAAGCTGATTTGTAGTATTAGATAAAGCCCCATAAAGGCATACCACATGGTTATATCTGCTGTACTGCTGAAGGATCCATATTTGTATTGAAGTGATTCAGAGATGAAGGATAAGAATATCACAGAATTAATTACGATTACGAAAAATACTTCAAGAAAAACTGGGCTTCTAACATCATATTCCTCAAAACGAGATGTCAGTATTTGCTTTATAGTCAGGAAATAAGTTACTACAATAAAAAGATTGGAAACAAATATCTCCCAAGAGGGAATTCCAGCTGTATTTCTCATGAAAATCAAGTAGAAATAGCTCCCCAAAGGTAAGACTATATCCATGAATGTTATTACTGTGCGCATTTCTCTTCTATTGTAAATCGGAAATTCGTCATATGCATTTTCTACAAGCAATGTTGCTACAAGACAAGAAGGTACAACAACTAGTATTGATTCTAACTCCATCGCTTCAACAACTGGCATAATAAAGGCAAAAACTGGAAAAGAGATCAGAGATACCAAAGATGGTGCCGCCGTTATTCGCAGTTTTGCTAGCACATATGATCCAATAATGAATATGATAAAGAAGATAAAATACGCGTATCCACCAATAACGGGACCAAATATCTGAGAATCAGTTAGTGTTGGTACAAGAAGAATGAGTACGAAAGCGAGAGAAGCTTCTCCAATTAGGAATTCGTTTTTGAAGATAATAGCAATAACAAATGCCACAATAGCTGTTGCTATAGCTATTGGAAAAACAACTCGGGTATTAGGATCAGCAACTGTTAATTGTGATACAATGAAAGCTATAAATATTCCTGCTATTCCAAGAGCAAGAAAGCTCCAGGGGAAAATATCATAACGTCTCCAGTCTTTTTTATCAATCAGCTTTTTCATACCAAAACTGATAAGCACGAATCCTAGAGAAGTTATCCCTATTATCAAAAACACGAATATTGCAGTGTCAAACACTTCTTCAAAGAAGTCGATGAACATTGATGTTGCGATGTATACAACTGCTGCAAGTAACATGAAGAAAGCTATTAAGATGAAGTAAGGTAAAACCTCTTCTTTCTTAATTTTCGACCAAAATGGATCTCTTGGTTCTTTTGGAGGTTTTTCTTTTGCAACTATTTCTTCAACAGGTATTTCTTTCATTGGTGTTACAGGTAGTTCTTTTGAAGGAGGAAATACAGGTATTGGTTTAACCACCTCTGCGGGAGGTGGAGTTGGTTCTGGTTCAGCTGTACCAAGTTCTGGCTGGACAGGTTCAGGTCTTACTGGAACTGGTCGGGCTGGAGGAGCAACTGGTCTGACTGACGGTCTAGCTGTTCCTAAAACAACATCGATCTTATCTGTAAGAGCCTTGACTTTCTGGAAAAGAAACATAATTTTTTCATCTAAGAGGTCTACTTTTTCCTCTATTTTTTTGACTTTGTCGTCATTCTCATTATGTTCCGAATTGTCCATCAAATTCTTCGTTCCTTTTCTTTTTATTTAAAGATTCTCTCAAAAAAATGCAGATATCAGAGAAACTTAAAGTTTTTTAAAAAGTGATTTTCCTTATTCTCTATGCGTGATCAATTTTCTGATAAAGTTGTTCTTGTCACTGGTGCCACTCAAGGTATTGGTAGAGCTACTGCTGATTTATTAACAGAGAAAGGTTTCAAGGTTTATGGAACAAGTAGAGATCCAAGTCAATATTCAGATATTAATTTTCCACTTGTCAAACTAGATATCACAGATAATGATTCTGTTAAAGAATGTATAAAACAGATTCTTGCAAAAGAAGGGACAATAGATATTTTAGTAAACAATATCTCATATCCTCTTTGCGGTTCTATAGCAAGCGTCTCAACAGAAGAATTACAGCAGCAATTTGACACTAATTTCTTTGGGATGCACAGAATGATATCTGAAGTTCTTCCTGTACTGCTCGCAAAAAATAGTGGAAAAATAATTAACTTAGGCTCAATAGCTGGAAGAGCTCCATTACCTTATCAAGCTTCATACAGCTCCTCTAAAGCTGCAATAGCAAATTATACAGATTCTTTAAGAATGGAGTTGCTGAGAGAAGGAATTGAAGTTGTACTCATTGAACCAAGTGATACAAAAACTACTGTTAATTCAAGTAGAGTTTATACTAAGGGATATAAGGAGGATTTAGTAGCACAAAGAACTATCGAATTAATGCATAAATCTGAGATGGCGGGAGCATCACCTAAGACCATAGCAAAGAGTATCTTGAAAGCTATTAAGAAAAAGAATCCAAAACCAAGATACACCTTTGGATTTCAAAGTTTCTTAGTAGCGTTTCTATTTCGATTTCTACCAATTTCCATTCAAATTTTGGGATTAATGTGGTTTTATAATATTCCAAAGAAAAAGAAGTAATCTCCTGTTTCGCAAAAATTCGAAATACTATTTCTACAAAAATGGAATAGATTTCTTTTTTTCTCCTTCTAAATCGTTCTGCGCAAAGTTTTATAAAAAACCAAGAAACAATTTTGAGTTACTTTAGTAAGAAATGAACTAGCTAGTTGATTCGAATGACCAAATTCTTCAAAAAATGCAATCAATATTATCGTACAGGGGAACCTACGATAGCAAAAAAAACAGGAATATATCCATATTTTCATCTCATAAGTGGAGAACAAGATCCAGTTGTGAGAATGGATGATAATGAAGTAATAATGTTGGGTAGTAATAACTACTTAGGGATGACTTCCCATCCAGAAGTAAAACAAGCAGCAAAAGAAGCCATTGATAAGTATGGTGTTGGAACAACTGGTTCAAGGTTATTGAATGGAACTATGGAAATTCATGTAGAATTAGAAGAAAGACTAGCAAAGTTCATGGGAAAGGAAGACTGTGTTGTTTTTTCAACTGGTATGCAAACAAATCTAGGTGCTATTTCAGCTCTTCTTTCAGAAAAAGATGAGTGGATAATTTCTGATGAACAGAATCATGCTTCTATTATTGATGGTATTAGATTAGGAAGAAACAATCAGAATAACAAGAGTATATACAAGCATAATGATATGGAGGATTTGAAGCAACATCTCAAAGATATTCCAAAAGGGAAGGGATTGATAGTTACTGATGGAGTATTCTCAATGGAAGGAGATATTGCCCCTCTTGATGAGATTGTTGAACTATGTGAAGAATATGATGCTGGACTTTACGTTGATGATGCACATTCAGTCGGTGTAATAGGAAAGAATGGTAGAGGTACTGCTTCTCACTTTGATCTTGTTGATAAAGTAGATATTACAATGGGAACATTTTCGAAAAGCTTTGCTACAATTGGAGGGTTCATTGCAGCAAACAAACAGATTTGTAATTGGATAAGACACAAAGGAAGAGCTTTTGTCTTCTCAGCTAGCCCACCGCCAGCATCTTGTGCAACAGTACTAGCAGTTTTAGATATAATAGAGAAAAATGATTCTTATAGAAAAAATCTACTAGATATTGCTCATAAAATGAGAGTAGGTTTAATAGAACGAGGTTTTGACACAGGTGAATCCTGTACAGCTATAATACCTTTAGTTGTTGGAGGTAGATTAAAAACAATAAAATTCTTCAAGAATCTTTTCGAGCACAAGCCAAGAGGAATCTTCTCCAATCCAGTAGTCTACCCAGCTACTCCAAAAGGAAGAGAATTAATGAGAACTTCTTATATCAGTACAATGGGTGAAGAGATTGTACATGAAGCCTTAGATATTTTTGAAGAAGTAGGAAAAAAGATGAAGATTATTTAGAAGCTCATATTTTGTCAAGCTTCTGTAACTTCAACATCTCAGGCATAGTAGCTTTAACTTTGAGTAATTTTTGTTGATAAGCTTTGAAACCACTAATTTCCCCTTTGTTCATGGAAAGAAAAGTTTCAGTGCTCATGGTGTACATTATAGTGGGATCATCAAGTTTTTCTTTTTTCAAAGGTTGAGGGTCACCATCTACAAGTTCAATCACATAATATTCGTCTATATCTGTAAAATGATATTGTAGAGTCTTATTCCATCCTTTGAAATGTTTTGCAACTCTTGGGTCTGAGTACTTGTTTCTCTGTGCTTCCAATGTTTTCAGAAATTCTTCTTTTTCAGCCATTTTTATTCCTCTGCTTAGCCGTAATCAAAGTATACTCCAGTGCCACCTTTAGGTTCACTGAATATTACTGCATCAAATTCACAAACATTCCAACAAGCTCCACATTCTACACATTGTTTAAGATTTACTGGTCTATATATGGCCCCATCTGATTCCCATACATCTCTTGTACAGAATTTAGCACATTGACCACAACCTGTACATTTTTCTTCAACTACTTTGATGAATTCACCAGTATCCCCTGGATAATAATTTACTTTCATTTCTACCTTCATTTTCTTCGCCTCTCATTGTATAGATCTTCAAAATCCGTATCAACTTGCATATATGGTTGTATCAATTCATGGAAATCATAAGCATCTTGAACAAGTATCATATCCTCTTGTTCAACTCCCTTCATCCATTTGTCATGAATAGCACTGGAGATAAAACCTCCACCAATTATAACTGTCTGCATTAGCTTAGTTAATTCCTCATCAGACTTTGATAAAATGGTTAATTTATTAACTTCAGCAATATACCTGAAGGATTGCATGAAGAGGTTATCAGCTCGTAATGCTTCATAGGTTTCTGACAGTTTCTCCTCTGCCCAATTTCCTGCTTCAATTGCTTTAGCAGCTGATTGAGCAGCATATATTCCTGTGAAAAATGCTTCAACCATTCCTTCTCCAAGAAATGGGATTACAAATCCTCCAGCTTCACCTGTTAAGATGAGTCCGTTCTTTACTCTCTTCTTTATAGCTTCATCGTACTCAAGATGTAATCCCCAAGCAGCAATTTTTCCGCCTTCAAGTTTCTTCTTAACTATTGGTAAATTCAAGAAATTCTCCATGTATTTATTCACATTAGGAAATTCATCATTAATCAGATTTTCATCCATATATCCACCTGTTCCTACAGTCACAGTATCTTTCTTGGGGAATATCCAAGGCCATGTTTTGTGTTGAATACCAGGTGAAAGATAATATTCGATACAATCTCCAAATCTTTCACTGACAACATCTTCTCCAAGTTCTACACAAACTGTTACGTAAAGAATCATACTAGTTCCAGTTCTTTTTGGAATCAACCCAGCTTTCCTACCTACAATTGAATTGACCCCTCCAGCATCAATTACAACTTTGCTATAGAATTTTTCATCAGAGTCAGTTACTACACCTTTCACATATCCATCTTCTTCTATAATATCAACAATCGAAGTTGATAGCTTTACTTCTGCTCCAGCTAGTTTAGCTTGTTCTGTATGCCAAGCATCAAAATGATCTCTTCTAACTGATAATAACAGAATTCCTTCTGCTGGAATTTCATGGAAAACAGTTGTTCTATCTTTATTTATGTGATGGGTTCTCATTTCTCTGATCTCTCTTTCAACAGGTCCCTCCAACAAATAATGTAAATCAGGATCAATGAGAGCTGCTCCGTTCAGACATGTTCCTGAAACATTCTTATGACCAGGAACTTGTGATTTTTCTAGAAGAAGTGTTTTTAATCCTAATTCTGCAGCTTTTTTTGCAGCTGCTGGACCAGCACATCCTGCTCCTACTACAATCACATCATATTCATTGTTACTCATTATTTTTATCCTCCTATGTAGATAGTCTTAAGTCAAGAAAATCATAGTTTTACATAGCAATTGATTGGTCGTAACTGAACGAGTTTTTAAACCTTACGCGCTCTGCCTTCGTTCTTTCACAGTTTTGGAAATGGAATTGTAATTTGATGGAATTACTTATTTTCATATATTTCTACAGAAAAGTAAAAATAATGTACTAGGTCTTCAAACGTATGGAACTTGAACAATTGAAACAAATTTTGATAGATGAATCCAAATCTATTGCAAAGTATGTTATCGAAACACGAAGACACTTACACATGTATCCTGAAACGAAATTTGAAGAAGAGCAAACTGCTACCTTCATTGAAGAAGAACTTCGAAAGATAGGATATGAAACTTTTAGAGCTGCCAAAACAGGTGTCTTAGCTGTACTTGATGGAACTAGCGAAGGAAAAACTATTGCACTCCGAGCAGATACTGATGCTCTTAATGTTGAAGAAGACAATGATTTACCATATAAAAGTACAATACCTGGTAAGATGCATGCATGTGGTCATGATTCTCATGTAGCAATGTTACTGGGAGCTGCAAAAATTATCTACAAATATAAGGATCAAATCAAGGGTCGAGTAAAATTTGTTTTCCAACCCGCTGAAGAAGGAGGAGGGGGAGCTGCAAAGATTGTTGAAGAGGGACATATTGATGATGTAGACTCAATCTTTGGAATTCATGTATGGAGAGAACTTCCTTCAGGTGTGATTGGAACTAAAAAAGGTCCTTTCTTGGCATCAGCGGATGAATTTAGAATAACTATTACTGGAAAGGGCGGTCATGCAGCAAATCCTGATCAGACTTTTGATCCTACAGCTGTAATAGTAGATATCTATAATGCTATTCAGAAAATTGTAAGTCGTGAGATAGATCCTCTGGAAAAAGCTGTAATCACAACTCCAGTAATTAAGGGAAGTGATGCTCATAACATCATCCCATCTGAAGCTAAAATGGAAGGTACCTTTAGAACTTTCAACAACGATGTTAGAGATTTCATTATCACCAGAATTACAGAGATTGTAGAAGGATATAGTCATGCTTGGAGATGTGAAGGTAAAGCAGAGTTTGAGATAGATGGAGTATATTATCCAGCAACAATTAATCATGCTGATAGTGTAGACGATTTAATCAAAATTCTGAAACCACTAGATGATGTTATTGAAGCTGATCTAACAATGGGTGGAGAAGATTTCGCATTCTATCTAAACAAAACAAAGGGTGCCTTTATTGCTCTTGGATTATACAATGAAGAAAAAGGCATAATTCATCCTCATCATCATCCTAAATTCAATGTTGATGAAGATATACTTTGGAAAGGAACAGCTATTTATTCTCTCTTGGCATTCTATGATTCTTTCATAAAATGATGTTCTAGAGTTACACCATGTAAGGTAAATAGTTCTTAGACTTACATGGCTTCTTTTTAATTTACAGAGCCTCTAGTTAAGAATCTATTCTATCTAGAACAAATGAAAATCCAAAAACATATTCAGAACCTTGCATGAAGGTCTACACTTGATTCTACGCCCTATCTTATTATGAAAGTCATCTTTAATGGAAGGTAGGTTACAAGAAGGTAGTATTTCCGTTTTTCTCGAACTATGATGCTTGGAATCTTTTGAGAGGAAGGTATATATAAGTCCAAAATAATGTAAGAAATGGAAGTAAAGGTATATTTAGCTACCGTATTCCACAATTACAGACTGGGGATTAATTTGGATACAGAGGTCAAATCATATGGTGACAGCTCGATAAGTAAGCTGATGAAGCTATATAGTCTCAAACCTACTTTAGAGAACGCTATGTCGTTAGGTAAGGCTATTGCAACTGATTCTTCACCTATTGATGTTAAAAGATGGCGTTTTCGAATGGCAATGGATGTAGTGACACCAGATAAAAGTGTTTATTCAACGATTCAAGCATGGGAATCCGTTACAACACTTGAAGATAATGTTCCATCAAGTATGAAGATTCGCGCATTTAAAGAAATGCTTCAAAATCCTGATCTTAAGAGTGATGTACTTGACGAAATTCTAAGGAGCGTATTTCTACGAAAACAGATTCCAAGAGATTTACTAAATTATATTGCACCAGAGATTAAGAAAGCATCAAAAATATCAGATGAGATCAAATCATATGTTCTAAAAAAAAAGATAGTGAATGAAGAAACAGATTCATTGTATTCTTATAGCGGAAAATGATATCTTCTTTTATTGATGAATTTTTTGAAACACTTTTGTGATTATTTGAATTAAGTAATGATCAATTCCCAACTGAAGGAACTGATAATTCTGTAGTTCAAGTGATAATATCTTTTGAAACTCATTTAGATTGATTTCATCTTGATACTTCTTTGAAGCTTCTTCAAGACAGTTCGTTAATTCTTGATCTGTCATAGTTTCTAGTTTCCATAATGTTATACATCTTGAAATGTAAAGGCAGAGTTCATCAAGATTAGCTAATCTCTGTTTTTTGTTCATTCCAAACTGAAAGAATAGATTCGATAGAATGAAAAATATCTCATTCATTTGATTAGGATATTTTGGATATTCTTTAATTGAACTTGTAAGCTCACTGAAGGTATTGATCGAATCTGTATTTATCTCAACAGGAACAAAATCATCTATCATACATTCTGATTTAAAACCATGAAAACTAGAGTGAATTGTCTCTAGTTTTATTGCAACTCGCTCTGAAGGTTTCTTGCCTAGAGGATACTCCCTAGCTAGATAGAATAATTTGTGTGCAATGCCACTTATGTAAGCTAGTAGATTTTTACTTGAGTTTTCATTATCATTCCAAATATATGGAAGATAATCAATCAGAAGAAGATAATCATTGTGGATATTAGCATTTTCAGCTAAAATATCTGTTATGAATTTGCATGATAAAACTGATAAATTTTCTTCTATGAGATTTTTTGTTTTAGAAGAAAGACCTTCTTCAAATGAAATATCGTAAATAGCTTCCTCAATATCACTCATTTCTAATGTAGATTAATTTTCAAGCTCTTAAATTCTTACGGTTGAACAATATTTCGTAAGAAAAGAACACCAAAACGCTTTTTTAGTTGATATAGATTTTTAATTATGGATTTCTCTATCTTCCTTCCTACGATAGAGATAGGAGCCCCCTTTACTGGACCGATGGCTGGAGTACGTAGATATTCCTCGTCTCTAGTTCACTCTCTCGCTAATTATGATGTAGACATTCACATTGCTACAACATCGGAACCTAATGAAGATAGTTTATTAATTGATAGAAAAAATATCCATTTTCATAATTTACCTCCTCAGATATCAGCTAGAGGAATGTATAGCACTCAAACAAACTTTTATGCAAAAAATCATCGTCGTTTTTCAAAACAAGCTTTTAATGTTTTTACAGAGTTGAGTAATGAATACAAATTCGATCTAATTCATGCTACTGAGGTATCTGCTTATTCTTTTGCTAAAGCAAAGAAAAGAAAACAAATAGATATCCCTCTAGTAATCTCCGTTCATGGTGCGGTTACGACAGGAACCATGAAATCAAGAATGTTTGTTAAGAGACCATATGCTAGATTGTTGAGAAAAGTAATAGATTATAGTGACCATGTAGTCACGAATTCAGAATCATTGTTAAATAAGGTTAAACGATTACCAAAAGGAAGCAAAGAGAAAGTATCAATTATTCCTAATTCCTTGAACTGTAAGAAATTTTCTCAAATACCAAAAATAGAAGACATTGAGAATTTTAGAGACAAATATGATTTAGATCAAAAGAAAACAATAGTATTGATGCAGGGACCTTTCATTACAAGAAAGACTCAGCATGAGATTATTGATTATTTTCCAAAGATCTTGCAGAAACAGAAAGACATAATGTTCTTGATTATCGGAGAGGGACCTCTATTACCTAAAATCAAGGAAAAGATAATGGATCTTGATATAGAAGAATCAGTTCGAGTTGCAGGATATATCAATGATAAAGAGCTTATTCTAGCTTACCATACAAGTGATATTCTACTTTATCCTACTCGAGAAGGATCTCTAGGTACTCCATTAATTGAAGCAATGGCTGCGGGATTACCTGTAGTTGCTGCTGATAAACCTCCAATGAATGAAATGTTACCTCCCAAAAGTGGATGGCTCTATCCTTCAAATAAAGAAGATATTCTTATCGCAAAAATATATGAGATAGTTAAAAATAAAGCTGCAAGCCAAGAAGTAGCATTCAAATCTCAAAACCATGCTCTCAAAAACTATGATTACCCTGTAGTTGGTAAAAAAATAATCAAGCTATACGAGAAAATACTGAATCGAAAATAGTCTCTCGTAATTTTAATTTATATTCTCTTATCATTATTAATATATTCTTAAATATTGGAAGATATATAGACAAAGTAGTAATTGATGGAGTTCTCTAATGTCTAAAAGCAAATACTTCTGTCCAAATTGTAGTGCTGCTACATCATCTGATGATAAATTTTGCCCTGATTGTGGTAAAGCTTTGATGGAAGAGATTCAACCTCCAGATATACCACATCAAACCCAAGATCAATACACTTCTACCAAGGGCCCATATGCACAAGCTAGGTATGCTTCCGATACTTCGATAACTCAAAAACTAGACTTCGCAAAATATAAAGCACGTTATCTTGACAGATGTATTGCATTGCTTCTTGATGTCATAATTAATTGTCTTTTCTTTCCTCTATTGTTGCTAAAAGATATGTTTCCTGAAAAGGGAAAATCCTTCGGAAAATCTTTTCTTAAATTAAAAGTTGTTAATCATGATACTGGTTTACCTATCTCTGGAGGTCAAGCTTTTGTTCGAAATATTATTCTCTACTTGTTCTGCTGGATTGAGATTTTCATTCCATTATTCACTAAGGAAGGAAGAAGAATGGGAGATTATATAGCGAACACAATTGTGATAGAGGATAGATAGAACTATGTAAAAATCACAGAATATACTATAAAGGGGATTTCAATGACAAGTAAAAAGAAACTATCAATGAAAGAAAGATGGACGCTTTATCCCTATCGTTTAGCTCATCACCCCTTATGCCACCATTTTGAGGATCATGTCTATACAATTGGTAAATATAAAGTCTGTAGAGGATGCGTCAATTTCTACAGTGGAATGATTATTGGGATTATACTAGCTCCAATAGCAGTTTTTGTTCTTGATAATAATTTCTGGGTT
>JAEOTK010000347.1 GCA_016839875.1 Candidatus Heimdallarchaeota archaeon | reverse complement strand
GGAGACATATAGAATTGCAACTATGTTTCCAGAAGATGTTGCTAAGATAATGAAAGAAAACTAGAAAGATTTTAGTAAGTAACTATGGAGGATATTTTGTGAATAAAGAGAAAAGGGTTCCTGTAGTTTTTGTTTTACATGCATATCAGCCTATAACACAAGATGAAAAAATACTCAAGAGAATTATCAAAAATTGTTATATTCCTTTTCTAAAATTACTCATAAAAAAACCTGGTGTAAAAATTAATTTGAATATCACAGGATGTTTGCTTGAGAAATTAGCAATTAAATATCCAGAGGTTCTAGAACTCTTGGAAAAAGCAATACAAGCAAATCAAGTTGAGCTCATGGGGTCAGCTTTCTATCATCCTATTCTTCCTCTTCTATCTCCACAGGATCAACGTTATCAGATTAAAAGACAGAAAGAAACTATCCACAATATTCTTGGTGTTAATACTGGAGTATTTTTCTCACCAGAACTTGCAGTTTCCATGGAGCTTATACCGCAGATTATTAATGAAGGTTACGAGATAATGGTGACACCAGAGAATATTAGTTATCACCCATTTGGTGGCATTTATGAATTAGAGAACGGTAGAAATATTCTCCTTCTCAAGAGAAACAAAAAAATAAGCAACAATATTTCATTTGATTTCTATAACAAAGAAATTGAAGAAGCTATTGAAGATTTAGAAAAGTCATATAAATCAACTAATTATCCTATAGTTCTAGCAATGGATTTGGAAACTTTCGGTGAGCATCATGAGAAATACTATAATTTTTTCTTTGAGATTTCTGAAAGAGTGGAAACATCCACCCTAACTTTAAGTTTAAGAAAATTTCCAAGTGATGTTTTTATTGAAACATTCAATACAACAACATGGTCAACAAGTGAAAAAGATCTTGAAGAATCAAACCCTTTTCCTCTATGGAGCCATCCTCTGAATTCAATACATCAACTACAGCAAAATCACATTCAATTACTAGAAAGGGTAAGAGAGTTTATTGAAATGGGGAGTTGGTTTGATGACTATCAAGCTTCTCATTATTCATGCCAATTTTGGTGGGCTTCTAGAGATTATTGGAGCTCAGAGTTAATACTCTTAGGATTACAACTTCAAAGAGAAACACTATTGGAAATGATAGAAATTTTACCAAATAAGTCAAAGCAAATAATTTTTAACCTATCAAATGACATTATCCAAAGGATAGTAGACATTATAGCAATAATAGAGGATCAAAATGAAGATAGCATTCGTATCAGCTGAAGTAGCACCTTTTTCAAAAACAGGGGGTTTAGGAGATGTTTCCTCAGCATTTCCTAAAGCTATGCACGGATTAAAACATAAAATATTACTTATATCTCCACTCTACAAAAATATTGACCCAAAAAAGTTTAGACTTCAAAAAGTAAAGAAAAACCTTACAACTACGATTGGAGAAAAGACAGAGTTATTCGATCTTTATGTTTCATTTTTACCTAATTCTAAGGTACCTATCTATTTCATCAAGAATTCCTATCTTTATAGGGATGGGATCTATGGTGATGAAAAAGGAGAAGATTACCCAGATAGTGCTTACAGGTTTATTACTTTCACAAAAGCTGTTTTTGAAGCACTAAAATGGTTGAAATTTGCTCCAGATATTATTCATGTTAATGACTGGCATACAGGCCTTTTACCATTTTATCTTAAAACAGAATATAAAGAGATTGATCTATTTAGAAAAACTAAATCTGTTTTTACAATTCACAATATAGGGTATCAAGGAATCTATCCTCTAGAAGATATTGCAGATGCTCAAATTCCAGATATATATTTCAGTGAAGAACTTCTTGGTTTTTACGATCAAATCAATTTCATGAAAGCTGCAGTAGTCTATGCAGATGCACTTACAACCGTTAGCTCAAAATACTCTAAAGAAATTCAAACCAAAGAATTTGGTTATGGATTAGAAGAATATATCAAAGAAAGAAAGGAAGATCTATTTGGAATTGTGCATGGAATAGATTTAACTGTGTGGAATCCTAAAAAAGACAAAACAATTGTTTATAATTATGATTCTAAAAGTCTTCATAGAAAAGCTGATAATAAGAGCTATCTTCAAGAAAAACTCAATCTTAAACTCTCAAGAGAACCTCTTCTAGGAATTATTTCAAGATTAGCAACACAGAAGGGTTTGGATTTAATTTTAGAAAAATTCGATGAGATAATGAAACTCAAAGTTCAATTTATTCTTCTAGGTACAGGTGATTCTGAACTTGAAAAGAGTTTCAAAGAAAAAGAAAAGCAGTATCCTGAAGATTGTTCAATTAATATCATGTTTGATAATGTATTGGCTCATCAGATTGAAGCTGCATCTGATATGTTTCTAATGCCTAGTGCTTATGAACCATGTGGTTTAAATCAAATGTACTCTATGGTTTATGGAGCTGTTCCTGTCGTGAGGAATACAGGAGGTTTATCTGATACTGTTCAAAATTATATAGCAAAAACTGAGGAGGGAACAGGATTTGTTTTTGACAACATGGATGCAGATGAATTCTTCAAAGCTGTAAAAAGAGCTGTAAATCTTTACAAGAAGGAACCAGAGAAATGGGTAAATCTTCAACGAAAGATAATGAATATAGATTTCTCATGGAAAAACGCAGCAAAACGATGGGAAGAAGTTTATCAATACGCTCTAAATAAGAAATAGAATAATGTTTGTTTTAAACAAACAGTCTTTTTCTCAAGTTCAATATTACTATAATCAATGAGATAATTGTGAGAGAAAACAGTGTAAAACAGATTCCTGAATAGGCTGTTTGTGAAGTTATTAGGAAAGGAGCAATTGGATCCTTCAAAGGATATGGATCAAAATTATTTGCTGAACCTTCTATTGGGTATTCCTTTCTTCTTTTAAGATTAGACCAGAAATTTCCTTCATTTCGTGAGATATCATAGAACAAATTGTTTTCACCATTGTCACATGCTTGAGATGATGATTCGAAACTATTATTTGCAAAAGTATTATGATGGATTTTATTAAAATGTGAATCTTTGCTTAGATAAACTCCATACTTGAAATTAGATTGTATCAAGTTATATGAAACACCGTTATTCTTTGAGTTAGAAAATTCTATACCATTTCCAAGATTATCTAGAATTACATTCTCAGATAAATTAGTGTAACTTGAAACATAGAAAGTAACACCATTATCACGATTCAATGAAATCGTATTTCTCTTTATCTTTGTTGAATTTGCTTCATGAAAGTACATACCTAAAGAATTAGCATTGAAGGTGTTGTTTAGAATCATAGTAGATTCAGCGATTGACAAGCGAATACCCTCTCCTTCATTATCTATGCAATAATTATTCTCTATTCTATCAAATTCAGTAAAAGTTAAGGTGATGCCGTCTTTGTTATTTACACAGATATTGTTTTCCACTAGACACTCATCTGAAAAATACAAGTAAATTCCTTGATTACTGTTGTTCACACAAGTATTGTTAAGATCAGAAGTGAAGTCACTAGAATACTGCCGGATACCATTATGATTGTTTTTGCATGTATTGTTAAAAACTATAGAATATTCGGAGAGTGAAAGATTTATCCCATTGTATTCATTATTTGAGCAGTTATTGTTAGAGATAGTAGAATTACCAGAATAGGACAGTATTATTCCATCTTCGATGTTATTAAAGCAAGTATTATTCGTTAGTGTACAAAAGGGTGAATTCTGAAGCCTAATGCCATACCATATACTTCTTGCGCAAGTATTTCCAGTTATTTTAGTGCCTGGAGATGAGAAGATTCTTATGCCAGAGTAATCATGGTTTAAACAGAAATTATTTGCAATGACAGCTGTATTTTCTGCAACATTTTCTAGCATTATTCCATCAGCAATAGATTCAACATAACAATTCTGTACAACAAAGTATTTTGTTGTATTCGAGATATAAATACCGTTTAGAGAGGTAGTAGTAATGATTTCTAAGGAATCTATCAAATATGGTATATATTCAGATCCTTCACCAATGAAACCATAGTCTGAGAAATTATCATCAGAGATAATTATTATTGGTTCATGAGGTGTAATCAGAGTATATTGTTTCCATGATATCTGTTTCATTTTACTAAATGAATAAAAAGGAGAAACATTAGACGTGAAATTAATAAACAAAGCCATCATTAAGATTGTAGAAAGAAACAAACGATTTCTCATGTAATCTCCTTCAAGAAACTAGCATATTGAATTTATATTATTCTCTGTTAAATGTTGTGTTGAAAAAATTTCTTGATGGATTATGGGATAATGAACCAATCTTGCACGTTCATACCCCACCCTATTGAATCTTCTTCTTCTAGTTTTTCCAGAAACTGATATTCTTGTTCTGTGAGAGGTGTTTCGGTTATTTTTCTAAATAATTTCTCCAGTTTCTTGAAATTCTCATAATGAAGAGTTACTCTATGTTCAGCATAATCTCTAGCACTGAAAGTTGAAATGAGAAATTCCCAATCTGAAGATGATAAGAGAAATAACTCTCTTCCCATTTGGTTGATGATTCTTGTTACTATCTCAAAATGGTTATGATGTTTATCTCTATATTCTTTGATTAATTGCAAGTATTTCTCTTCACATTCATAGATATATTTCCAACACCACTGAGTATCGTGATTAAGCCAAATCCAATGGAAATTCCCTTCGCCCCATGATCCTTCAGGTAGCGAGATAATCTTATCCTTCTTTGGAGGATACTTCTCTAAATACTTTGAACCTGTTATAGTTGCTATTTCATTATCTTCATTGAAATGATTAATTACTCTCTCAAGGAATCCTACACCTTCGAAGAACCAATGTCCGAAAAGCTCGAAATCGTATGGACTTACTACTATACCAGGAGATTTTTCTTTATCATAATAACCCATTAAGCTTTCTTTTGCTATCTTCACAAAGTATTCAGAATTCTCATCTAAACGTCCTATAACTTGATCAGGATTATATAATTCCTTCTCTCCTAAGTCCTTATCAGGTCCAGTTATTCTCCAGTATCTATTTCCTGAAGGCCAGTGTTTTTTGTGAAACTCTAAATACCACTGATCACCTGGAAATCCAATATCACCTGACCAGACTAGAATGCCTGTTTTATCATCTCTTGTGAAAAATATTACTTCATCATTGGAATAGTAGGGTCTATAGATTGATTCATTAGTTCCTTGAATTTCTTGTTTTTCCTTCTCAAATTGCTTCCAGAGAAGCTGTAGTGCATCGAATCTTTTTAGATAAGCACCGATACCTTCTCCTCCCCGTAATAAAGGTGTATCAACTAGGAAATATCTGATATTATTCAGAGATAGAAAGTGTTCAACACCTTTTCTTTCGAGTTCTTCTCCAGTAATAGGATTTTTCCATCTATATCCTGGTCGATAAGCTAATTCAGGTAACCAGATTCCATTGGAATGTTCTCTTCCAAAATGTTTGTTGTATATTTCTTGTCCAGCCCTAATTTGAGCATAGACTGATTCTTCTTTTCCTAATAGAGGAAAATAACCATGACTGACACCACTGGAAATTATCTCAATTGCGTTTTTATCTAATAAATACTTGTAGCCACCTAGTAGATCTTTGTGGAATCTTTCGGTGAATTGCTGCTTAACTGAAGAATAATAATTTGCCCAGCGTTCTGCTAATTTTGCTGTTTCATTATCACCTATCCAGTTGAAATGATCTTTATCTTTATAACTAGCATCGATTCTTTCTTGGAGATATTTTGCGAAACCTTCTTTGAACTTTGGGTGAGCTAATTGTTCTGCTAAAACTGGAGTTATGCCTACTG
>JAEOTK010000346.1 GCA_016839875.1 Candidatus Heimdallarchaeota archaeon | reverse complement strand
GACTTATGTCCTAATCACTAGCTTAAAAAAAGCATCTCTTTTCATTGTCAGAGAATGAAAAAAACTTTATAATTGACCGTTTTTTCAGCGGTTTAGGTATAGCTAGAGCTACGAACATGAAAGCTAAGATTTACGATACTGTTTCTTCAACGATGGATATTGCTGTCAAGCACATAATGGAAGGTGTTGAAGAACCAATAATGATACTAGCAAAGGAACAAAACCAAGGAAGAGGGAGAGAAAAAAACACTTGGTATTCTCCAAGAGGTGGACTCTACTTCAGTTTCATTTTTCCTATGAAAGAAAAATTAACGAAAGAATCAATTACTATGTTCCACTACTCTACAGCTATAGGAGTAAACAAATGTCTGCGAAAACTTTACGAGTACGATTTCAAGATCAAATGGCCAAACGATATTGTTTTTGAAAGTAGAAAAATTTCTGGATTACTTATTGAATATATATCTAGCTCACAAGATTTCTTAATCATTGGAATTGGGATAAATGCTAATAATAAACGAGAAGAATTTCCTGAAAACCTAAGAAATAATTCAGATAGTCTTATTGACATACTAGGAGAAGAAGTGATTTACGGAAACATTATCGATGATTTAAAAGATCAGATTCTTGAAAATTCTTCTTTAACTCTTGGTAATAAATTTGAATCTATTGTAGAGCAATACAATGAAAATTGTGCACAGTATATGAAAACTGTAGTTCTGGAGAATGAAAGAAGTTACAAATGTGAGGGAATAAATATATTAGGAAATCTGGTTCTTAAGCATGAGGATGAAAAAAAAGAACTTGAAATACAAGATTCAAAAGATATAATCTCTTTTCATTAGTATTTAAATATCAAACCTAAAGTTTAAAAATGTATTAGATTCCTTTTCACGTAGGTGTAGAATTAATGGCTCCAATATTCATCCCATCAGTATTTAGTGTTTTTATTACTATTGGATTCTTTGCTTTGCTATTTGGATTACTATTCTGGGGTATTAGAAAAATAAACAGAAATGTATCCAACAGAAGATTGCGAAGGAAACTTGCAGCAGCGAGTATGGCAAAACAAGCAGAATGATATCATAAGGTATCATTTCATATTTATTCTTATTAAATTCACACAATTTCTCATTTTAGAATATTTGATTTTAACAAATCTTAAAAACTATAAGAATATCTTATTCATGATGAAAGCTAAAAAGGCATATTTCCTAATAATATCAACTCTTTTAGTAGTAGCTCCCTTAAGCATCTTTACTTTTGAAGTCTATGCACAAGATTATACTCCTAAAAACATTCATCTTTCATGGCAACATGATACAACAACCACAATGACTGTTGCTTGGAGAACAGATGAAATAACTAATTCGATAGTTGAATATGGTCTAACTGACAGTTATACAGAAGAAGAAACTTCAAGTGAAGAGGGAAGGCGGCATTTCGTTGAATTAACTGGTTTAACAGCTGACACTATTTATCACTACAGAGTAGGAAATGGTGAATTCTGGAGTGAAGATCATTACTTCAAAACGGGGACAACTGGTAAACATACCTCTTTTGTAGGATTTGGTGACGCTCAAGAAGCTGATCCAAACAGGAGAATGATGGTCAATGTGGTAAACGGTGTGCAAGATATTGACTTCATCTTGTACAGTGGTGATTTTGTTGAATTAGGAAGAGAAACATCTCAATGGTACAAATGGTTTAGTGATAATGATCCTCTAACAACTCATATTCCTTTTATGACAGCTTTGGGGAATCATGAAAAAAATACTTCAAATTATTACAATTTTTTCGCTTTACCTGGAAAAGAGGAATATTATAGTTTCAATTATGGTCCAGTACACATTGCAGTATTACATACATTCTGGGAAGGTTTTGATGAAAACTACACAGAACAAGTTAACTGGTTAACAGCTGATTTAACTGCTCATGAGGATTATGATTGGACTATGGTTATGATGCATCGACCACCTTTCTCATCTTTTACAAGACACTGGGAAGTTGAACCAGGTTGGTATCAAGAAATCAATGACAGTTTTGTCCCTATATTTGAACAATTTCAAGTAGATGCTGTCTTAACAGGACATGAACATGCTTATGAACGATTATATCAAGAGAATGTAACTTATATCATATCAGGAGGAGCTGGTTCTTGGCTGAACGAAATAATTCCTGAATATGAAATAGAACCACATGTTTATGCTGAAAAAACTTTCAATTTCATTTATTTCAATCTCTATGAAAATCAATTGGATATTAGAGGAATAAGACCTGATTATTCTCTTATTGATCAGTACACAATAAATAAACTTGAAAAACCCGATCTCAGATGTGAAAACTTACCTCTTGCATTGGATGTAAATTGGAAAGATACTTACAAAGTCAACATCACTATTGCAAATAATGGTGAAACACCTACAAGTATAGAGACAACAGCTACAGTCACAAGAATAAATGAAAATACTGGTATAAGTCATGGAACAGAATATACTATTCCTCCTCTTGATGTTGGTGAAAAGCACTTAATAGAAATCAATTGGGATCCAGATGAAAAAGCACTATATACTTGGACAGTCAAAGTTGATAAAGATTCTCAAGTTGATGAAGTAGTAGAAGAGAACAATGAAATCATTTTCACATTTAATGCTGTAAAAGTACAAGGAGCTTCATTCTTCTTTGATGGACCTTGGGGAATTTTGGGAGTATTATCATCAATTCTAGTTATTGCAATGGTAACCCTAAAACGAAGAAGAAAATAATCAACCTACTTTCTTTTTTTTTCGTTTTATTGAAATAATTAGTACTACAATAAAGATAGGGTATACATGATAATAACTATTGTAATCAGTTTTATCAATTTTTGAAGGACATCTGATTTTCAAAATCCAAAACTCAGATGAGTTCATTGTGAATAATTCAACAGCTTTCTCTGTAGAGGAACCAACAATTACGAAGGAATCATTGTCAGTCTGAACTAAAGAAGAAGCTCCATCTGCATTTGGACCACCATATGTGCAATTCCATTCCATATGTCCAGTTGAGTTTGTTTTCACAAATAACATTTCATGATCTCCTAGACTAGTAGTACCTGCGAGAGCATACCCACCATCAAATGTCTGAATAAGAGCATGAGCATTCTCTGATTCTGCACCACCAAAGGTTTGATGCCATTCCATTATTCCATTAGAATTTGTTTTGATGAGCAATATATCAGATTCACCTGCACCAACTGATTGAGTAAATCCGGTGAAGACAAAACCATCATCTTGTGTCTGAAGAATTGAATATGCTGTATCTGAAAACAAACCACCATAACTTTGGATCCAATCTTCATTTCCTTCTGAATCAAGTTTTACAACAAACATATCAGGAAAACCAAAACTAGTAAAACCAGCTAAAGCAAAACCTCCATCAGATGTTTGTATTATATCATAAGCACCATCATACTGTGTACCAGACCAAGTTCCTGTATAGGTATAATTCCATTCCATTAATCCATTCGAATCTGTTTTAACTAAATATGCATCATATTGTCCTGCTCCATAAGAATTAGTAAAACCAACTAAGGCAAATCCATTATCATGTGTTTGCACTAAACTATAAGCACCATCAAATTCTTGACCACCATATACTCCTTCCCATTCAACTTCTCCTTCTGAATCAGTTTTGATGAGATATACATCAGAATCTCCAGAACCATATGAACTAGTTGAACCAGCAAGAGCGAATCCTCCATTCTTTGTTAGAATCACATCTCTCGCTTTATCAGATCCTACTCCACCAAAAGTTTTGTTCCATAGCATACTACCTTCTGAATCAGTTTTGAGTAAAAGAACATCGTCATTTTCATCGTCAAGAAAATCATTACCAGCTACAACTAACCCACCATCTAGTGTTTGTATGATGGAACTAGCACTAGATTTCAAATTTCCACTATAGGTTTGAACCCATTCAATTTGCTTTCTTGAACATTCATTACAACCATTTACTAAGTCTGAATTAAAAAGTCCTAAAATAGTGAAAAGGGAGAAAGAAATGACTAGGAAAAAGATAACTAGCACTTGTTTCTTTTTTCCTTTCTTCCTAATCATGATTGCTTCCATTTAACGTTAATCTTTTACTAAATAATCATCAAGCTTGTCTTTGGCTTTTTCTCTTTGTTCTTGATGATGTTCTAGAAACTTAACCAATTTTTCTATAAGTATAGTCTTCAATTCTCCTGATAATAATTCTCCACTCCTATATTCTTCATCAAGCTTGTTTAGTTTTTCATCATCAGGTTCGAAGAATATCTTTAACCATTGAAAACTTACATCAACATCAGGATTTCCACCTTTCTTTCGATGTTCCTCAATGGTATCTTGACCTCCTGAAAAGGCATATTTATTGATTTTCCTTTTAATTGTTTTAGGATCATCTGTGACCTTAATAGTATCATGAGCATTTGATGAAGACATTTTTTCAAATGGACCACTCAATGGAGGTAAGAACTTACACTGAATATTTGCAGGTTTATAATAGCCCAATTTAGGCAGAACATCTCTAGCTAATCGAAAATGTGGATCTTGATCTATTGCATGGGGGATGAGACATGGAATATTTCTTCCTTCTCTTACACTTTCAAGTATAGCGGGAACTGCTTGAATACTTGTATAAAAAATTCCACCAATATTCATAGAATTATCGAAACCGAAAGAAGATTTTACTGTGGAATATGTGAGTTTTTTCGCAATAGGTAAAGCGATATTGTAGAAAGTTTTTGCGTTATCTGTATCAATAAGTATCTCTGTGTTTTTTGAATCAAAACCTAAAGCAATGATATCTAATGCGTTGCTTATAGAATGGTTGTATGCTTCTTCCTTACTTAAATCATCATTAAAAACAAATTTTTCATCATCTGTTAATTGAAATAAGAATTTGGTGTCAAACTTATCTTGTAACCATTTGGTAAATACCCAGGGTACTAAGTGTCCAATATGAATATTGTCTGAAGGTCCTCTACCTGTATAAAGATAGAATTTATTTCCTTTCTCATATTCATCAAGAATCCAATTCATATCTCGATGAGTAAAGAAGATTCCTCTTCTCAGCATAAAATGTAAAGAACCTGTATGCTTCTTTATTCTATTTAGAAGCTTCTCATCAACTAGTTCAGTACCAAACTCTTTCACTAATCTTTGATAGTCTACTTTACCTCGTACTTCCCAAGGTGTAAAGACCGTTTCATCGTTTTCGTTGGTTCCCATTGGATTATTCTCCTATTCAAGATGTAATAAGTGTATACCTAACTGAATTTTTACCTTATTTAATATTGTTCTTTATTTGAGTAATTCTTACTGAAAACAATAAAACAGAGAAATTCAAGATTATAGTACATAGTTTGATAAAAATACGCAAAAAATAACCTTGTTGGTAAGATTATCTTATTAGATGGAGACGCATTCAAAAAGGTAGGGGGTTTAAATAGAATTAGTAAGGCACAAGTACTTTTTATCTAGATAATCTCTCCGCAATAGCATTTTTTTGCCTTACAGCTTTTCTTTTTCAAGGGACCTTATTAGATGACCAGCCGATTTTCTTAGGATCATATCGATTTTGCACAACATTTATATGCACCAAATTCATTACATGTTTTGTAACAAAATTGTTACAAATAAGGTGAGTAAATGAGAAAAAGTAAAATCGCAATATTCACTGCCTTAATAATCGGAGTCTGTTTCTCTCCTATGTTTAGCCAAGCAGCACCTGCACAAAAATTAGATTTCTTTGTCCAAGATCTTATGACATATGAATTACAAAACGACGTTGTTATAACT
>JAEOTK010000345.1 GCA_016839875.1 Candidatus Heimdallarchaeota archaeon | reverse complement strand
GGCTTGAGATTAATTATAGTGCTGGAGAAAATTCTGAAGGAGAAAATTATACTGTTACAAGTGATTTGCTTTACTTATATGATAATGGATATATTTATAACTGGTCAGTTCGGGCTTGTGAAAATGATACTGCTGAAATGTATTGTAGTAGCTGGGCAGAGTTCTGGACTTTAAACATTAGTAGTTATGTTTATGTGAATTTAACGCAAGATTTTAGTGATTTTGGAACCATGGATCCCCTTGAAGAAAAAAATTCAACTAATGTCTCAATTGATTCTCTTGAAGTAGAAAATGAAGGTAATTGTAAGGTAAATATTAGTATGAATGCTACCAGTATATGGAGCAGTAGTCAGGCTACGATGCCTTCTGAATATTTTATGAGTAAGATAAGAGCATTTACTGGAAATGCTAGTTGGGCAAATATTACTTGGTTCCAGCTTCCGCCAATTACAGGATTAATAGCAGCAGTAGGAGAGCTAAATTACTCAAGTACTAGCAACAGTTTAGAGGTTGATGTTTTATTAAAAGTTCCTGGAGATGAACCAAATGGAACAAAAAGTGCTGATATAAATTTTAGAGCTAGTTTAGCTGAGACATGATAAGAGAATGAAAAACAAGAAAAAGATATCAAGAACAAGTAAGATGATAATAGTTGTGCAATTGATTATAGTAGTCATAGCTTTTGGGTTTATTTTAATGTTTGGACCAAGAACAGATTATCCTAGGAATAATGCTGTTATTCAGGGCAGGGTTGTTGATTTTCAAATAAGAAATGCTAATATTATTATAATTGATGATAATCCAGATTTCACAAGTCCAAGTAGAATCGATTTGACTGATGATAAGGATAGAATCAGAATAATGCTTGAACCAGGAACTTATTATTGGAAATCTGCAGGAGTTTTTGAAGGAAGTGTTAGGAGATTTGTAATTCCTTCTGAAGTTGGACTTGAGTTAAATGATTCAATATTGGAAAATACTGGAAATGTTCCTGTCAATGTAAGTAAGCAAAGTGATTCTGGAATATCTGGATTAGTAATACTTGATGTAAGTATGGAACATCCTGTTGATAAAAATGAAAAAACAATTTAGAGAGGTGAAGAATATGAGAGATAAGTTAATCTTTATTATTGTATGCATAATAATGTTAGGTTTAATGATGATAGTTTTTATTCCAAGGGTTAGCTGTCTTGGAGTTACTCCTGGAAGAACCACAATGGATTTTTCACCGAACGTTCAGAGTTTAGATTCTTCTGCACAGTTTACAGTAGTTAATACTGATGCCAAGGATATGAATGTAGCATTTACAATAGAAGGTGAACTTAAAGATTATATCACCTTAGATAGTGAAGTAGTTAGTTTTAGTAAGAATGAAAAACAAAAGTCATTTAGCTATAGGATACAATTATCTGAGAATGCTGGGTTAGATCCTGGATTACATACAGCTGATATAGTGGTGGTTGAACTTCCTGAAGATATTGATAATCCCGGGATGGTGGTTAAAGCAACAGTTAGTGTTGTAACACAATTATATGTATTTGTATTATATCCTGGAAAGCATCTTGAAGCAAGTTTAGATATTGTAGATAGGGATGGCAAGGTCTATTTTTACATCCCTTTGATTTCAAGAGGTAATGAAACAATTAATAGTGTTAGTGGAGAGATTATAATTTATGAAAATGGAAAAAAGATTGAGAATTTTGTGACAAACGATGTGAGCTTAGAAGCTTCTGAAAAAAAAGAATTAACAAGTGTATGGACAAATCCTGGAGAGGGAAATTATAAGGCAGTTGCAGAGATAGATTATGATGGTCAGAAAGAAACTATAGAAAAAGAGTTTTCAATTGGTGAGGATCTTGGGGTTATTGGAGTGAGTGTTGATAATTTTGTATTAGGAGATATAGCAAAAATAAAAATACTGGTCCAGAATAAACTTGAGAGAGTAGTTAAGGAAGTTTTTGCAAATCTAAAAGTTTTTGATAGTAATCTAAAGGAAATTGAAGATTTGAATTCAGAACATTATGAGATACCTGCGAAGTCTAATAAAGAAATGGTAGTTTATTGGGATACTGAAAAATTGGAGGAAGGTATCTAT